>JAFEBT010000034.1 GCA_018242545.1 Pseudomonadota bacterium | reverse complement strand
AAGCTTAACAATTTTAATAATTATTCCTCATTTCTTATATCGAACTGACGTTAATTTAAAAAATTATTTTGTAAACATATTGGTTAAAGTTGAAAGAACTTGCATTTGTATAGATTCTTCAATGTAACCTAATTTTTTTATGAGCCTTTCTTTATCTATCGTTCGGATTTGGTCCAAAACAATATAACCTTCTTTTGCATCAAAATTAAGAGGGACTCTTGTCGGATAAGAATGACTTTTTGTTGTCATGGGAGCAACGATAACAGTTGAGATATACATATTCATTTCATTTGGAGAAATGATAACACAAGGGCGTGTTTTTTGAATTTCTGATCCTTGAGTTTGATCAAGCTTTACCAAAAAAACGTCAAATCTTTTGGGAATTAAATTTGAATTTACCATTTCCATTCTTCTTTGTCCCAATTATGGGAAATATTAGAAAGATCCAAAAGCATATCATCACTATTTTGAGACATTGCTTTGAAAGCTTTTGCCCAGTCTTTACGTGGCTCGTTGATCACAGGTCTAATAGTTAAGTGATGATCAGTGACTTCTACTTCTACGGTTTTTCCAAAACCGCATTGTTCTATCAATGTTTTTGGTAGGCGAATGCCTTGAGAATTTCCGATAGGGATTATATTAAGGCGCATGAAAAACTCCTCCATTTATTAAGAATGTAATTACATAATAATTACTATTTTCTCTTATGTAAATAGTTTTAAGGAAAGAATTAAAAAAATAGGACCAAAGACGTTATAGGGACTGCCCCATGTTCTCCCTAAATAGATTACCATGACTGAAAAGGAGGATAAATAAAGAGTATTAACTTTGTATTTTTTAACACCCTGCGATCTTAGCTTAAGCTCTCCTAATATTTTTTAATTTTTCATCTCCTAAATAATATACAGCTATGATAAGTTCTTCTTTAAAGAAGGCTCCTCCTTATTCTATAAAATTGTTCAATTTTAAATATTTATAAGGAGTTTGTCATATCTATACAAGGTCTTTATCTCTTTTCATTTGTTCTTTTTGAACCAAAAAACTTGCATGATTGTGGTTAATATGTAAAATTCAAAATTTATTTTTTTATTAAACAACATATTATGAGATATTAAAATGCTTCGAAAAATTTTATGGATCCTTTGTTTAAGACTCCTCCCATTTCAGGTAATTTTTGCTTTAGACGAGCATAACGAATACACCCATTCTGACGAAGCTCTTCGTTTGCGTGCCTCTCAATTACCACAGGCAAAATCTGTTGTTGCGTTAGAGGCAGATGTTTTCTCTCTAAGGGTTTCAACCGGAAGTGCTGTGTGCATAGGTCCTGGAGAGTTTTTGACAAACGCCCATTGTGTACAACCGTGGATTACTAAAAATGGAAAACTTAAATATCCCCTCTATATACAACCAAAAGGTCAAGAAAGGCAAACCATTACAGAAATCTATATGCATGAAAAATATTGAGAAAGCAGAGCAGACTGTGATATTGCTTATGTTCGCACACGAGAAAAAAACCCTGATTTAAGCATTGAGCCTGACTATAAACCAGTTGAAACGATCGTGCAGAGTAAGCAATTTGATGTTATAGGATATCGTGCAAATTCTGGTAAAAGAGGATGGGGAAGATGTGATGGAGAAAAACGAGCCATCGTAGTGATTTCCTCTCAACAATTAGCGACAATTAACCCTGATCATGAGTTCGAGTATGTATCATGTGTATATGGTGGTAATATTAACCACGCTTCTTCTTTCATAACGCCAAGAAACTGTATGGATTATGAAGTAGGATTAGCTGCGGGACTAAGTGGTGGTGGCGTTTTTGTAGATGAAACCTCTTTTGTTGGGCTTTCAACAAGACATTATTATAATAATCCTTCTATTTTAGATAGAATGAGATCATTTTTATTTAACAACTTTAAAGTAGTGGCTTCTTTTGGAGTGCCTGCTCCTTTCGTAGGCCAACCAAAGGGAAGTTGTTCAGGACTATTACCCCTTGTATATTTTAAAGGCTGGATCGAAGAGCATCAAAAAATTGAAAATGCAAATGCTCTGGAGGTTGTTTCCATAGAAGATAGAACAGTCACTTTTTTGTCTTTTATAACCGATATGCCTAGAACTAGGAAATATGCACAATATGTATTTAAAGCGCCGGAGTTTTAAGCTTTTGATGAAAAAATATATCCTCCTTTAAGGGCTTCTTCCCAAAGACGCTCTTCTAAACGGTTTTCTTTTGCAAAAGTTCTTATATATTCTTTAAAAGTATCGAGACGAGGATAATTAATAAATTCATAGAATCTTAACAGAACTAAAAGTCCTTCTAAGGTGTGATAAGCCTTATTTAGAGGATGCTTAAGAATGCCTTCAATAAGAGGAACACGAAAACCTGTTCCTGCAAGCGTAAGGCGTGTGTGTCCACCCTGACTAAATGTATGAGAGACAATTTGAAGATAACGATTAAGGGCACTTTTGTCTTTTTCGAAAGGAAAAAGTTTTGGGTCTTCAGAGGCTCCTCCACCCAAATAAAAAGAAAGGTGGGGAGATAAGGTGGGCTGTTCTTCTTCCGAAAAAATGGTGAGAGGAAAGAAGCTCAGAGGAAGTGGAATTCTGACGTGATGGCCAAAAACGCCATGGGATTCTTGAGGAGGCGTTCGTATTCCCAAGCCAGAACAATCAAAAATATGCCCCCTGCTTTTTGAAAAAAAATCAACATCTACCGACTGAGGCACAATAGGGACATCTTTTAAAGCATCGGCCAGAAATCCTAAGAGAGTTTTTGTATTAATTGAAAACGATTCATAGAGAAAGCCCGGAAGCGTTTGAGAATTCGGAAGCGTAAGCTGAGCATCAGAATCTAAGAGTTTGCAAAAAGGGACCACTTCAAGGCCAAATGGGCCTGTTGAAAAAAAGGTAATCGTCTCAAGGATCGTGCTTCTTATATCTTCAGGAAGTCCAAAATAGAGTCGACACGTTTCAAGGGCATCTTCTTTATTTTCTGGGTTTGTTAAATTTGGAGAAAATATTCCGGTTGCATTGAAGGAAGGGATGCTTTCAGATTCTTCGAGGTTTTGGCAATAAATAGTGATATTTGAGAACCCTGAGTTTTTAAGAAAGTAAGCTGTCCAACGGCCTATAAGACCGTTTCCAATAACAGCTATTTCTGAGCTTAGATCTCCTTCTTTTTCTAAGAAAGCTTTATGCAATCGATGGGTTGCTCCAGGCCCATTGGAAAACCCATATCCCGCATGACCATAATTTGAAATGATCAAATGCGTGTCATCTGGACCCTTTTCGATACGCGTCATAAGTCCTTCTTTTAAGGAAGGCCTCTTACAAGCGATATTTTCTGCCTTTTGAAAATCTAGCTTTTCATAAACTTCAGGATTCACTACAGCTTTGTACTTTCCTGCGAGAAGAGATGAAAAAGAAAAAAAAGCAAAAACGAAAAGAAAACTGAACTTACGAAAATAGGGGTCATACATGGTTATATTTCCTATTAGAAATAAATTTTAATGTTTAAGATGGATGAAATTTGTTATTTTAACCTTCTCTTCAAAGTTTTCTAAGTTTAGCCTAAAAGAGGATTTTAAGGAAACACTTTAACATAAAAATGGAAATCAAGATATTCCCCATGACGACCTTTACAAATTTGTCTTAGGGTATTAACTCTTCTGTATCCTATTTTTTCATAAAACCAAGGCGCTTGATGATCCATCGTTTCCAAGGATACGTGCTTCAAACTACAAGCTTGAAGAAAGTGTTCTACTTTTTTCATCACACGCTTTCCTAGACCAGTTCCGCGTTGAGCTTCTTCCATAAAAAAGACCTTAATGTGAGCAAAAGGAAAAGCAACTTCCTTCTGAATTTCTCCTATTACGCCTCCCAGCACCTTACCTTGCGAATCTCTTACAAAAACACCAAAATCTTCTAAGAGTTCAGGGAAGAAAGAGGACGTTTCTTCCGAATGCCACTCCAGAAGGTCACTCTTTAGGGAAAGATGGGAAGTAGAAATTTGATGGGAGGAAGGAGAAAGCGTTTTCAGGAAGATATCTTCGTAATTTCCTGTTACCATATCACAGTGTCCTCGTTCATACACATATTCTAAAGATTGGAGCATCTGAAAAAGACCAAGATGCTCACTCGGAACTTCTAAAAGGGGGGTCACTTCGTCGTCATAATTTCCAAAAACAAAACCTATTCGTCGTGCGCCTTTTAAAAATGATTCTTTCTCAATATGTTGAATAATGTAAGGATTAAGGTCATGTGAGAGTGTTATGAAAAGATATTCTCCCATAAATTTCCCTTGGATCATTGATCCAGGAATCTTAAATTCTTTGTTTGGTTCAAGAAAAGACGAATCAAGTTTGCTGACATTATATTTATGAAGCCCTTCACAAAGTCCTAAAAAATCTCTTTTCGATGTGAAAGAAGAAACAGTTATTTCGAGTGTGCCAGGCATATGCTCTTGATGGGTTTTTAAATGTTTAAAATTACCATAAGAAGGCCATGAAAGGGTTTCTAGTGTTTCAGAAGACTGCCATACGGTGAATCCTTTGGCAGGATTTAAAGAAAGAGAGGATAAAGGACCTTTATAATTTTTTATTTCTTCTTCAGACATGATGTCTTCAAATGCGTAGGAAGAAGGAGAAATTAACATTAAGAAAATGATGAATACTCTGAATAACATTTAAGTAGCCTCTAAAAACGCTTAAGAGTATCTGTTCTATAGAAAGATAAAAAAAGAAATCTCAGTCTAAATTTGAAAGGGAAGAATCCTTAAGGAATAGGTCAGAAAAAAATTAAAGGATCTTAAAATGGTGCCCAGAGGCGGATTTGAACCGCCGACACACGGATTTTCAGTCCGTTGCTCTACCAACTGAGCTATCTGGGCACGCGCTGCCTTCTCTTTCTATAAAAAAAAAAGAGATGTGTCTAGCATATAATCAGGGAAACATCATTTAAATTTTCTTTTAAGGGATAAAGAAACGGGTGTGCCTCTTTCCTGAAGTTTTTTTTAAGAAAGGTGTTTTAAGATATATTTTCTTTGATTCTTGGAATGCCAACACCAAGAGCAGTATAAAGATCAATAGCCGCACAGGCATATTCTTCAGCACTGATTCTTGTTTTAAGGTCTTCATTCAAAGCAGCTTGTTGTTTTTCAATAACCTCTAAATAATCTATAGTTCCAGCTTCATATAAATTTTGAGTTAAGAGAAGTTTTGTTTTTTGAGCGGCAAGGGATGTTTCTTTTTTTTGATAGAAAATAGCTTTGTTTTTAAGCGTAATAAGAGCTGTTTCAACTTCTGCAAGAGCTTTTAGAATAACTTCTTGATAAGCATAAAAGACAGCATCTCGTTCAGCTTCTTGGGATTTTATAGAATCGCGGATTCGACCAAAATCAAAGATTGGCCATGTAAAAATTGGACCCACATGAAAGGTTGCACTTTTTGAACGAATAAGCGTTGTCCCATTCGTACTTTCGTAGCCCCAATAACCTGTGAGTGAGAATTTTGGAAAGAGATCTCCTGTTAAAAGACCAATTTTTGCTGTGGAACGTGCAAGGGCGCGTTCTGCAGCTTGGATATCAGGCCGGTGCTCTAAAAGCGTTGACGGCAGTTCTGAAAATACAGAAGGCGGTGGAAGAGGGATAGATCGCGGACAAGAAAAGAGTTGATAAAGTGTTGCAGGTGGTTTTCCAAGAAGAATGGCAAGCTGATGAAGAGCTGTTTTAAAGGAAATTTCAAGCGAAGCATTCTCAGCCATTGTAGAATCATAGGTACTTTGTGCATCTTCAACGGCTTGTTGGTCAAGGCGACCTGCGGACATTAAATCTTGTGTCAACATAAGAGCTTCCTGGGAAAGAGAACTCAGGTGTTTTTGAATCTGAAGCTGTATTTGAAGGCTGCGTATTTTAATATACGTTTGAGCGACGCTTGCTTGAAGTGTAAGCATAACTCCTTTTGCATCGGCAACACTGATCTCAAAAGTTGCTTGCGCCATTTCTTCTGCATGTTGGATACGTCCAAAAAGATCAAGTTCCCAAGATGTTGAGACTCCGAGTCGCACATCATTATAGGTTCCAAGATAATAAGCTGGATTATAGTTCGGGGCATTTTTACTAAGGCGTTCCCGCTCATAGGCTCCATCAACCGTAAAAGTTGGAAAGAAAGAGGTCTCGGCTTGAGCCAATTGCTGGCGTGCGGATTCTATCCGTGCGAGAGCTTCTTTCAGAGTTAAGTTATGCGCGAGAGCTTCTGTCATGAGGGTGTTTAAAAGAGGATCTTGAAAATTTTCCCACCAAGCAGGGGTTAAAGGATGCTCTTGAGGACTTTGGGATTGAAGCCCATTTTCCCAAGAAGAAGGAACTTGAATGTTTGGTTTTTGATAATCAGGCCCTACACTACATCCTTGTATTAAAAGAAGAAAAAGAAGGAGAGTTATTGATTTTTTCATTTAGATTTCTCCAAAGGTCCGCCATATCGGACTTCTGGACCGATGGGGTCGGCTTTGATGTAAACATCGACTTGTTGGCCAATATAAACGGGGAGCTTTTTTGGATCAAAGGAGTATACAACTTGTAAAACACGTGTATCCACAATTTCTGTAGCATCGCCATTCAGGTTTTTTTTAGGAAGAATGTAAGGCTCCGTGTACGCATAGGTTAATTTTGTTGAAAGCAAAGGATTTCCACGTACATAAGCGGTAGCTTCTGCCCCCTTATGAAAACGCCAGGCATCTGCTTCATCAATGTCAATTCGGACATCATAGTGTGTTTTTGAACCAAGGAGCATGAGAGGAGGTGACGACATTCCTGTGGACGCATATTGGCCTGGCCGTGTATTGACTTGAAGAACTTCACCATCAATAGGAGAAAGGATTTTGCATAGATTGACATTGACTTGAGCAGCATGAAGTTGGGCTTTTGCAACATCAAAAAGACTTTTCACATGATCAACAGACGTTTTGGCAATAATAACATCATTTTGAAATTTCAGAAGCTCAGCTTTTGAAATAGCCCGTTTATCTACAATCTTTGTGATGAGATTATATTGATCTTGTGCGCTTTTAAGTTTCGCTTGAGCCTCTTTAATTGAATCTTGGGCTGCTTTTAAGTTTGCTTTTTGCGTTTTAAGAAAAGCGCGTTCAGCACGCTCATCTATTGTAAGAAGAACGTCTCCTTTTTTTATAAGAGCGCCTGGTTTTACAGTAACTTTTTTAACAAGGCCCGCAATGGACGTTCCGAGCTCAATGTTTTGCCCAGGAGATTCGACAACACCACTTCCTGCAATAAATGTAGTGTAAGGAGAAATCGTTGGGGCAATAAAAGGAACTTGAACAAGCGGTTTTTTAGAGGATAAATACCCCATAAAAGTGCCTCCTATAATACCCAAAAGAGACGCTCCAATAAGAAAATGGAGAAGAGATATTTTTTTCATTCTAAAGCCTCATGAGGTGATACAATTTTTAAAATACGACCGTCTTCCATCTTTGCAATTCTGTCTGCAAAAGAATAAATGCGCGCATCATGGGTGACAACAATCAAAGCACACTTTTCACGCATGGCAAGATCTTTTAAAAGTGTCATTACAAGATGTCCATTTTCGCTGTCTAAGGCACTCGTTGGCTCATCACACACAATAAGCCGTGGATTATGGATAAGAGCCCGCGCAATGGCAACGCGTTGTTGCTGTCCTCCTGAAAGCGTTGATGAATAGGCGTCTACCCAATCTTCAAGTCCTACTTTTTTAAGCATTTCTTTGCCTAAATTCGTAGCCTCATAATGTCCCATTCCTTGAATCATAAGAGGAAGCCCCACATTTTCTGCAGCTGTAAGCGTGGGAAGAAGATTATAAGATTGAAAAACGAAGCCAATTACTTTGGATCGAAAAGCACATAAAGCAAGGGGGGAAAGATCATGAATGTTTTGATTGTAAACCTCACAGATTCCACTTGTTTGTGTTAAAATACCTGCAATAATAGAAATGAGAGTTGTTTTACCGCATCCAGAAGGTCCTGCGAGAATAAGAAGTTCGCCATCCCTAACTTCTAAGTTGATTCCTTGAAGGACCGTAATTTCATTGGCGCCATTTCCAAATTTTTTAATAAGGTTTTTGCATGAAACAGCAACTTTCATGAATTAACTCCGAAACACAATGACAGGATCAAGTTTAAAAACTTGACGAAGACTTAAAAAAGCTGAAAGTGCTGAAATGAGAAGGATACCTCCTAAACTAAAGAACATAAGAGCGTAAGGAAAACGGAAAGCAAGCATGGAGTCATGTGTGAGGAGGGCACAGAGACATGTTATTCCAAGACCTAATCCGTACCCTAAAAAAGCAACAAAGAGTGCTTGCGTAAGAATCATTAAAAAAAGAACTTTATTCGAAATGCCCATGGCTTTAAGGACCCCAAAATAACGTAAATTTTCAAGTGTAAAATTATAAAAAGTCTGCCCTGCAATGGCAGCTCCAACTAAAAACCCCAGAAAGACAGAAATACCAAAATTTATGGGGATTCCTGTATATTTAAGGTAATATTGAACCGTAAGATCTTTAAATTGATCACTGGTGTATGCGGCAAGACCTGTGAGGTTATGAATGCGTTTACACAGAGCCAGAAGATCTTCACCTTTTTTTGCTTTAACAAGAATAAAAGTTAACGTTTGACGTTGAGGAGGAGAAAATTCAATCGCCCGTTCAAATGTTGTAAAAATAATAGGCTGAGATTGAAACGTGCGACTTGTTTTTGCAATGCCAACGACGACGGCTCTATGGTCATTAAGTTCGATGCGCTGCCCGATTTGGAGAGGAATTTTTTTGCCATTAGGAAGAGAAGAATTTTCTGCGAGCTTGTCAAGGGCTCCTTCTTGATTCACAATGATGGCATCTGGTTGGCGTAAATCAGAGAGCTTTCCTGCGCATAGAATTGGAGGAGCTCCAATGAGCGTTGCGCTATCGATACCAATAAGATTACAATTCTGAAACGTTCCGTTTGCAAGGCGTGCTGTGATAAATCCTTTATAAAGAGGTTTTGCCCATGCTACACCCTCAATGCTTGCAACTTCATAAAGGTTAGGTGCCGGAAGAGGTTTATTATCGTCGATAAATTGTACCATGGGATCCATGACCCAAATATCAGGCAATGCAACATCTGTTATAAACCCAAATGTACGTGTCATCACCCCAACAAAAACACCAGGTTGTTGTGTCATAATGAGCCCTGCGAAGGTAAGACCTAATACAATTCCTAAAAATTTGCTGCGATTTCCAATGAGCATACGCCAAGCAACATAAAGCATGCTGCCATGTGAAAAAGGTGACATTAAATTTTTCTCAGAAAAAGGGAGAGGAGAAGATTTTTCGGAAATAATGAGATGCTCCTGTTTTGGTTCTTAATTTTTTTAGGAAAGAACTTGTTATTTCTATATGTCCCTTAAAATCGGGATGGAAAGTATCTTACTTGAAAATCAGTCGTTTGTCATGGGGTTGATGTTGGTTTCATTTTTTTTACAAGATTTGTTGTACTTTGATCTGGAATAAGATTCACAAGATGGACTTTTCCACCATAACGCAGGACCTCAGAACTTCCAACAACTGTCTCAACGGTATAGTCAGCGCCTTTTATAAGGACATCTGGTTTTAAGTTGATAATTAAGTTATAAGGAGTTTCTTCTTCAAATAAAATGATGCAATCAACAACTTCCAGTGCTGCAAGAATAAGAGCACGTGCATCTTCTCCTTGAATGGGACGTTTCTCTCCTTTGAGGTTTTTAATAGAAGCGTCTTTGTTAAGTCCGACAATAAGGCGATCGCATTGTGCTTTGCTTTCTCTGAGGACATGGAGATGCCCTGGGTGCAAAAGGTCAAAGCATCCATTTGTAAATCCAACCTTTAAACCTCGGCGTTGCCATTTAATTCTTAAATCAATGGCTTGTGAAAGAGAGCAAATTTTTTGGGGAGAAAGGACGTGTTGGTGATGAAGAGCATCTTGAAGTTCTTGCTTTTCAATAGCAGCTGTTCCAACTTTCCCCACCACAATGCCACCTGCTGTATTCGCCATTTGAACAGCAACTTCAAGCGTAAGGCCTTCATTTAAAGCAGCTGCAAGAACAGCAACAACCGTATCACCGGCGCCTGAAACATCAAAAACTTCTAAGGCACTGGCTGGAAAATGAGCTGCATCATTTTGTGTAACAAGCGTCATTCCCTGTCCTCCTCGTGTAACAAGGACGGTTTCAATATTATGATCTTTTCTTATTTTATGAGCAGCAAAAATACATTCGTCATCCGTATCGGTCGGAAGATCGGTTGCAACGTGGAGCTCTTGACGATTTGGCGTTAGGATTGTGGCCCCTCGATAGCGGCTATAGTCTTTTCCCTTGGGATCAACAATAATAATTTTTTTATGAAAGCATGCTTCTTGGATAAGAGGAATTAAAAGATCTTTTGAAAGGACCCCTTTGCTATAATCAGACAAGACAATAACGTTGGCGGATGGAAGATATTCTAAGACTTTTTTTTGTAAGGTTTTACTATGCTCTGGCAGAATGCCTTCCGGAAGTTCTTTGTCGACTCTTAAAAGCTGGTGTGCACCCGCTATGAAACGTGTTTTTTGAGTTGTCTTAAAATGAGGGCATTTTAAAAATTGAGGGGAAATAAAAGACGAAGCTTGAATCAAACTTTCAAGAGTTTGAGCAGCGTCATCGTCTCCGAGGAGCCCAATTAAGATTGAAGGAACTTCAAGACCTTCCAAGTTCCGGACAACGTTTCCGACTCCTCCTAAAAGAGAGTGTTCATGAATATATTTAAAAACGGGAATCGGTGCTTCTGGAGAAATGCGGCTTACACTTCCTTGAACAAAAATATCCAGCATGATATCGCCAACACATAGGATCGGCGTTTTTTGAGAAGATAAAAAAAAGCTTAAAGAATCATTGATCATTTTTTTTGATCTCTATTAATAAATGGGCTTAACCTCTTATAGTCAAATATATATTAAAATTCAAGGGAGTTAAGCTCCTTTGGAAGAGTTCATAAATTAAAGGGCATTTAATTTTCTTCTTATTTTTAAAAGGTATTAGAAGTCTGTGGTTAAGAGAACGATTTAATAATAGATAAGAAGTATGTATTCTCAAAGAAAGCAAAAAAGCTTGCAACTTCTAAAAAGGTACAAGCTTTTAAGTTGACCTCCTCTCGTCCTTAAAAGAACAAGATGCCTTAAGCTCAAGCAACAAGCTGTCCTAAGGATGCTTGAAGCTTTGCCTTCACCCTTTTTAAGGATGCTGGTCTTACTGCTGCTCCACAGGCTATCACGGCATGCCTTGCCGCTTTTCATTTAAGAAGGGTAATATATTTTTTTAAACAAATTCAAGACCATGGGCTAAAAAATGAGAAAGAAGGCCATTTTTATTTTCCCATCAAAATACAAACCCTTCTCCTTGCTTTAAAATCGGCGCTCTCATCTCTCCCCTCAAGAAAAGCGATTTCGAGCGCCTCGTAATAAAAAATGATCGTAGAGGTGTTCTTCATAAAGACATTTCTACTGTGCTTAACATGATATTATCATTTTTCTGCTATAGGAGTGTATGATCCAGGGGTGCCATTTGCTTTAAAATAATCCATACCATTGATTGGAATATCACTCGAAAAACGAATCGTGTAGGTTGAATTTATGTCCTTGTATTGATCAAAAAGGTTGCCATGAATGTAGCCAGAAATATGGTTAGGTGAAGCTTCTTTACGATCTAAAGATCTAAAAACTCCAGAAATTCCCCCGTTGACTATTTGGACGATTTTTAGACAGTCATGTGTAAAAGCTGGCCGGCTATCGTAACCCGTCGCATGTGTGGAGAGGGGATACGCAGAAGTTTTAAGAGGAAAAAAACCAGATTCAGATGTTGTGATGAGCGTATCATTAAGGGTGAGCTTTACCTCCGAACGAGGAGGAAGGCCAGACAGATCTAAATAGACATGTGTTACAAGATGATTTTTTACTGGTTGTGCGGCTGCTGCTGCCCGTGACTTTTCTGAATCGTCTAATTCCATAGCTTGAATAGGAAGTATGGAAATAAAGCTTGCTGAAAGAATCACTGCAGAAATATAAGATTTAATTTTCACATGAATACTCCAGTTAAAGGAACCTAATGATTATTTAAAGTAAAAAAATCACTTAACAGAAATTGAATTCACGAGACGCTTATATGAAGATCAAGAGTGAAATAACATAGGACATATATTAAAAGTTGAAAGAAAATAACGAAAAGAAGGAAAGAGATTTTTTAGGAGAAGATAAAAAACTTAAAAAATCATCGCCCATTTTGGTTTGACCTTTGTTATTTAAGAAGTTATAGGATGTTTTCATAAAGCCTAAGGTAATAGAATTTTTCTTGAAGCTCGTTTGAAAAGATTAAAGAGAGATAAAGAGATTAGAGGGAATTTTATGAAGATTAAAGAGGGAAATAAGATTCTAATAAGTAGAATTCTAATGAAAGAATAAGGCAACGTATATCATTCATGTATTAAGCATAAAAAAGGGAGAATGTTTGTGGAAAAGCGTCAATTAGGAGCCAATGGACCTCTTGTATCTGCTCTTGGTTTGGGATGTATGGGAATGTCAATGGGATATGGGACACGAGATGATGCGCAATCCATCTTAACCCTTGAAAAGTCTATAGAGCTTGGAATTACTTTCTTTGATACAGCTGATATGTATGGATGGGGGCATAACGAACAGCTCATCGGCCCTATTTTAAAAAAAGTACGGGATAAGATTATTTTAGCCACAAAAATGGGATTTAAAAAAAATGGAGATGGTTTTGTGCTGGATGGGAGTCCATCTTATATTAAAGAAGCCTGTGAGAAGAGCCTCAGAAACTTAAAGATTGACGTGATAGATCTTTATTATTTACATCGCGTTTCTCCTCATACACCTATAGAAGTTTCAATCGAAGCGCTTGCGGAACTCGTAAAGGAAGGAAAAATACGATATATTGGAATTTCAGAAGTAAAGCCAGAGACTATTCGAAGAGCTGCAAAAATACACCCTATTTGTGCGGTACAAACAGAATATTCTTTATGGCAAAGGGATCCAGAAAAAGAAATCTTATCGACGTGTCGTGAACTGGGAATAGGATTTGTTGCCTATTGTCCCTTAGGGCGCGGATTTCTAACGGGAACGATTGAACAGGATAACAGCTATGTGGAAAGTGATTTTCGAAATTTTCTTCCCCGATTCCAAGGAGAAAACTTTCAAGAAAACAAAAAGGTGCTTTCAAAATTTAAAGAATTTTCTGAATTTAAAGGAGTTTCCCCTTCTCAGCTTGCATTGGCATGGCTTTTGGCGCAAGGAAAAGATATTGTTCCAATTCCTGGAACTAAGAATATTGCCTACTTAGAAGATAATATAAAAGCTCTTCACATTTCTTTATCAAAAGATGACATTGAAACTTTAAATACAATATTTGTTATGGGATGCGCCAAGGGAGAAAAATATCCCCATCCACATGAGCTTGAAAGCTAGATTTTTCTCTTTCTCCATTTTTGTCTTTTAATAGATTATTTTTCCTAATTTGTAAAAAAGTATTTACAAAAAAGGAATATTAGCTCTCTATAAAAAGGATTTTTTCTTTATAAATTGCAATCTGAGTAGTGCTGTCGTAAAAAAATGAAAATGGAAAAATAGAGTGGCCTTTTCTACTTATTGGACATGTAAGTACCTGTACGTATGATTTTTTCAAAAAGAACTTCCATTTTAGAATTTCTTTTGTGGAAAGCATATTTCCATGGTCTTGTATGAAGAAGATTCCAAAAGCGTTTTTAGGGTCTGCCCGATAAGAAGAGGAGACTGGACAACAGATATTGCGGCGTTTTCAAGGGCTTTAATTTTTGTGTCAGCGGTTCCGATTCCCTTTGAAATAAATGCGCCCGCATGCCCCATCTGCTTTTCAAAAGGGGCTGTTTGCCCCGCAATAAAGGCAACAACAGGTTTTTTTAGAGGCGTGCTTTTATAGAAAGCTGCAAACTCTTCTTCTTGAGATCCTCCAATTTCCCCAATGAGAACGATGGCTTTTGTATTTGGATCATTCATAAAAAGTTTAAAACAATCAATAAACCCGAGTCCACAAATAGGATCTCCTCCAATACCAACACAGGTTGATTGTCCCAGGCCAAGGCGTGTTAATTGATCGACAGCTTCATACGTTAATGTTCCGGAACGTGACATAACGCCGATTTCCCCTGGAAGATGAATACGTGCTGGCATAATCCCAATTTTGCATTCTCCGGGGGTTATAATACCCGGGCAATTCGGGCCAATAAGACGTGTATTTGAGTCTTCAAGGACACGTTTTATATAGATCATGTCCCCAATTGGAATTCCTTCCGTGATAACAACGATAAGATCAAGCTCAGCATAAATTGCTTCAAGAATGGCGTTTTTTGCATAAGGCGCAGGAACGAAAAGGATAGAAGCTGTTGCATCAGTCGCATGTTTGGCTTCTTTAACTGTATTGAAAACGGGGAGATTTAAGTGAATGCTTCCCCCCTTTCCAGGTGTCACGCCTCCTTTAAGTTGCGTTCCATAGCGAAGGGCTTTTTGAGAATGAAAAGTGCCCTCATAACCTGTAAATCCTTGGCAAATAACACGTGTGGAACGATCAATTAAAATAGGCATTTAAATCCTAACGGCATCAATAATCCTTTGAGATGCTTCCTCTAAGTCTGTGGTCATATGGATGGGAAATTGAGACGTTCTTATGATTTGATGCGCTTCTTTTTCGGTGTTTCCAATAAATCTTACGACAATAGGAAGGCATTTTTTTTGATCTTTTAAAGCTTGAACAAGTGCCTTTGCAACATTTTTGCAAGGAAGAATGCCTCCAAAAATATTTACTAAAATTCCTTTAACAGAAGAATCCGATAAAATAATTTGAAAAGCTTTTAAGATTTTTTCTTCTGTAGCTCTTCCGCCCATGTCTAAAAAATTTGCAGCATTCCCACCTTTGGAATGAAGAAGATCAAGCGTTGCCATCGCAAGTCCAGCGCCATTTGCCAGGCATCCAATATTTCCTTTAAGTTTTATATAATGTAGCCCATACTGCGTGGCTTCAATTTCAAACTTGTCTTGTTCATGGAAGTCTCGTAGGGCTCTAATGTTAGATTGACGAAAAAGAGCATTATCATCGAAGCTCATTTTGGCATCCACACAAACAAGATCTTCAGATTCCGTGAGTGCTAAAGGGTTAATTTCAAGAAGTATGGCGTCAAGAGACGTATAAACATTATAGAGTTGTTGCAGAAGTTTTTCGAGCTTTTCTAAAAGTTTTTTTTCAAACCTAAAAGGGATAAGAAGCTTATGGATATCCAAAGAAGTAAGCCCAAGAAATGGATCGAGTGAAATACAATTAAAATCAGGAAATAAGTTCTCATTGTATTTTTCAACGTTGGTCCCTCCTTTTAAGGAAAAGAGAACTGAAATACGTGCAAGAGATCGATTTAAAAAAAAGCTTACATAAAATTCTTTCTGAATAGGGATGCTTTCTTCAATATAAAGGATATTTACTTTTTTAGCTTCTGATCCTGTCTGGGAGGTTATTAATCTTTTTCCAAGAAGATTTTGAGCATGGGTTGCAACATCTTCTAAATTGTGAGCAAATTGTATGCCTCCAGATTTTCCACGGCCCCCTGAATGAATTTGAGCTTTAATGACCCAACAAGACGAGTGACCATTTTTTAAAAGAGCAGCCTGTTGTACGGCTTCAGAAAGAGTGTAAGCAACTTTTCCTTTTGGAACAGAAATACCAAAAGTTGAAAGAATTTTTTTTGCTTGATATTCATGTATATCCATAAATTATCCAAGGTGCTTCTCTAAAATCTTTTTTAATTACTTTAATTTTACCCTCTTCATATGAAAAACTTCTCCGTTTGTCAAATCTCATTGGGCACTTGTTTTTTAATTTAAAAGTTTTAAAAAGAATAAGCAGCATAGATGAAAGAATGAATTTTTAAAAAACATATAAATAATGTGCAATGAGAGGTAAGATTCTTTTTGTAAGTTTTTATAAAAATAAACATTGTTTTTTTAATAAGTTTCTGTTGAAATGCCGAACCTCTTTATTTTTTTTGGTGGATTTAAATGATGAATTTTTTCTTACGATTTGTTTTCATAAGTGTGTGTGTTTTTTTCTTCTCTACCTCGATCTTTGGAATGGCGGCAGAGCCTGATGAAAATACACTTTACAATAATGCTGTCCAAAAGGTATTTCAAAGGGTCTCTAAACAAGGAGAAGATCTTCGTGCATATGCAGAGGCACCTTCTGATCCACATAAAAATACGGCAGTCAATAAATCTTTTTTTAAGCTTTTTTCGTCCTTGGAAGAGGATTTTATCGCACAAGAGCCAAATGACAAATGGCTTGAAAATTTTGGTTTATCGAAAGCTGAGAGAGGTGCGCTTCAAGAGAAATATAAAAATCTTTGTCAAAGACTTTCTCAGCTGGACAAAGGCCAGAATCTTTCTGAAAAGTTTTCTTTTTCTAAAAGTTATCATCTTTTAAATGAACTCTTTCAAGGATCTTATGGAATTGATAAAAAAGTTCGACAGGAAGCTTTTTTTGCGGCTGTCTTTTATGATCTTTTAAAATTTAAGAGACAAAAAGCAGAAAAGGTTATTGTCGAGTTGATGAAGATTCGGGATTATTTTTTTGGAATAAATTATCAGGACGCTTTTATCGAGACCTATCAATCTCTTCTGATGGTTAATGAATTGGGAACAACGCCAGTTCCCTCTTTAGAGAAAATTCAATCAAATATTCAAAGAAGGATAAAACGTGACTTTAATCCTCAATTTTTCTCACAAGAAGATTTAGAGACAATCGAAAGATGTGCTCTTGAAAGGATTTCGGAATGGTATGAAGATCAAAGGCAGTTTAAAGAATTAAGTCTTCCGGCAATAAGAATCCATTTAGAAGAGTTGGCCCTTTGGCCTCAACTTGATGAGCTATGCCAATCTCTTGGAAGTTCTCATTTAAAAGAATTGAGAGATTTTGTTGAGAACCTTAGACGTATTTTTGCCGAACATTTGGGAATCCTAAGAGACATTTTGGACAAGAAAATTTTGACGCCTCAGAAGCCTGAATCTCCTTTTGAATTTTCAATAGATCACCTTAAGGCAGCCTTCACAGTTCCAACGATACTAGGGGAGCCCAGTTTTTGTAAAGGTGGGCTTTTTCCTCTCTTAAAAAGCGAAATAGGGCTTGAAAATTTAGAGTTTGAGGGTACTCCAAATGACAGTCATACACATCGTACTTTTGTATTAAGTAACTTAAAATATCAAATTTCTCCTGACATAGTTCGACTTTTTAGTCAGTTTATATGGCCTATTATTCCTCAGAACACAAGAATTGATGATGTAGCCAAGCCAGGTTATGTTCCTATTTATACGTGTTTTGAAAAAGCAGAACGAGATGCTTTGCAAGCGCATATCAAAATTTTGCAAAAAGAAATTACAAAATTACGCGGCACAGTTTCTGAACAAGCTGTTGTGCTTAAAGGATTTAAATCACAGAATGCCTTCCAGGAATTAATGGATGAAGAGGAACCAAGGGGTTCTAGAAAAGCTGGTAAACAAAAAGCATCTTCTATAAGTGAGCGCACAAAGGGAGGGACGGCTTCAGGACATTCTTCACTGAGTAAGCCTGCTCAAAAGGAAAAAACTTTAGAAGAATTGACACAAATTGTTGGTAACCTTAACAAAGAAATTGAGCAAAAGACAAAAGAACTTAGGGAATCTAAGGAAGCAGGCAAAAAACGAGCTCAAAAAGATGAAGAGTTCAAAAAGGTTCTTTGTGACTTGACTCAAATTGAAGGAATGGCGTCTCTTTCTTTGGCGGAAATTCTGGAAATAATAAATAAAAAATGGAAGGAGCTTCATGAGAAGCTTAAAGATCAAGAGAGGCGTTTGAGCACACAAACTTCTCAAGAACAGTTAAAAGAGAGACTCCAAACGCTTCAAAAAACTCTGGAGGCTCAGACAGCAGAACTTGAAAGCTTAAGAGCAGAAAAGAGACAACACATCCAAGAAAAAGAGCGTGTTACAGAGCGTATTCTCCAACAAATCTCCCAAGCAATGGGGATGACAGTTAAAAAAAGAAGTGGATTTGACGCAGTTATCCATCAGATACAGTCCCAACTTGGGACTCTTAGAAAAACGATAGAAGAGCAAAAACGTGCTCTAAGTGAGAAGGATGCTTTTCTTAAGAAAGCGATTGCGACTGCAGAATCTGAATCTCATCTTAAACGCGTAAATGAAGAACAAGCACAGCAGACTCTCGCTTTGAGAGGAAGCCTTTGTACTTTAATTGACGAAAAAGATTCCTCTTTATCTTTTGATGCTTTGATTGGGGCTTTAAAAGAAAAAATGGAAAATTTAAAAAAACGTATCCAAGAAGAGTCAGAAAAACAAAATGCCCTGCAGGGTTCCCTTTCTGCAAAAGAGAGATCCTGGCATGCGGAACGAGAGAACTTTGAACGTGCAAGCGAACAATCTGAAAAAGAAAATTCTACTTTACGTGCACATGTTATGACACAGGAAAAAATACTAAGGAATCAGATGGCAACAATCGCGAGCTTAAAAGAAGAAAACGCTGGCAGAAAAGGTGAAGTTCAAGGTTTAACCAAAAGGCTTGAAGAAAGGGATCAAGCTTTTCAAAGGATAGAAGCGGAAAAGAAGAGGGATCTTGATCATCAAAGAGCTTTGGAAGCATCCCTTGCTCAGCTCCAAGCGCAAGTTAGAGATCTTACACAAAAGGGATCTTCTGCGATTTCAGCAGACATGTTTAAGGTCTTTCAACAAGAGTTTTATAGTCTTAAAGGAGACATGATGAGTACCCTTCAGAAACTTATGCAAGGAATTCCAGATAAAGATAGAAAATTGCTTGGAACAGTGCAAGCATTAGAAGATCTCTATCTGAGATGTTCTGGATTGTTTCCACCAATTTATATTCAAGTGCCGCAGATACCTCCTATGATTCCTTCTCAATACTTTGGGCCTCCTCCAAGAATGGGACCTTATCCCTCTTCATTTAATTCTTTCATGCAAAGCCCCCCTGGAGGGATGCCAGGAAGAATACCACCTTCAGCTGTGTATAGACCTCAAGGTTCCTCCTAAAAAAGAAGTGTGTAAATAGCATTTCTAACTGCACAAGAACTTTTTTTACTAAATTTTTTGGGATTTCAATCTATTAAGTTATACTAAAAAGGAGTTTATTCCGTGTATAAAAGAATTTTAAAGATTGATCTTCCAAAAAAACAATCAGCCTTCTTATGGGGTGCCCGTAAAACCGGAAAATCAACTTATTTAAAAGAAAATTTTCCAAACTCACTTTTTTATGATCTTTTAAAATCGGATATGTTTTTTACATTTTCAAAAAGTCCTTTTCTCTTTCGAGAAGAAATATGCGCTCAATCAGAAGATCGTTTTAATGATCCTGTCATTATTGATGAAATTCAGAAAATTCCAAGTTTATTGGATGAGATTCATTGGCTTATTGAAAATACGCCTGCGCATTTTATTTTATGTGGATCGAGTGCTCGAAAGCTTCGACGTGTTGGTGTAAATCTTCTTGGGGGTCGTGCCTGGAGTTACTACTTTTTTCCACTTGTTTATCCTGAAATTGTAAATTTCAATCTTTTGAAGGTTTTTTCTCATGGAACAATTCCCTCACATTATGATGCTCTCAATTATAAAAAATCTTTAAAGTCTTATACTATTTCCATAAATTAAAATAACAAGTATGATGTTCTGCAAATGGAAGCA
>JAFEBT010000033.1 GCA_018242545.1 Pseudomonadota bacterium | reverse complement strand
ATGAATCTTGTTTTATACATTTAGGTCTAAATTTGGAAAATAGTCTAAAAGAATATCCCTATAAGTCAATATGCTTTTTGTTCTTTTTTTATTTTTTTGGATAAATATTTTCAAAATATCGTTTCAAATTATCAAAAAGCTTTAAGTTTTGTCTTATTCTGATACCAGCAAATCTACTTGCTCTTTTATAATTTTCTCAATTTCCTTATTTATATGTTCCGCTAGTAAGAAATGATATGCTCTTCGTTATGTTTAAATCAAAAAATTATCAATAATACTGATATAATTTCTGTATAGCTTATACAATAACTAGTTTGTCTAGTTTTTGGAGATTAAAATGCAAACATGGCAATTACAAAATGCAAAATTACGACTCAGTGAAGTCGTGCGTTTGTGTATTCAAAAAGGACCACAAGTGCTTATCGTTAGAGGAAAGGAAGAAGCTATTCTTATTTCTAAAAAAGAGTATGAACGTCTTATTGGACCAAAATTGAACTTTTTTGATTTTATGAGACAATCTCCTTTAAAGAGTTTAGATATTACTTTTGAGAAAGATTAATCAAAGAACCGAAATATAGAATTATGAATTATTTGTTGGACACAAATATTATTTCAGAAACAATTCGTCCCCAACCTAACATTCATGTTTACAACTGGTTCAAAAACGTTCCTTCGAAATCACTTTTTACCAGCGTTTTAACCCTAGGTGAAATTAGAAGAGGAATCGAAAAATTAGAAAATGGAAAACGAAAAAACAATTAATACTATGGGTAGAAGAGGAACTTCCTCGCTGGTTTAATGAAAACATCATTTCCATTGATCTTGAGATTGCAGAACGTTGGGGGCATATTGCAGCTCCCAAGCACCATCATCAATTAACAGCCATTGATATTCTTCTTGCTGCCAAAACCTTAACTCATCATCTTAGAATCGTCACGCGAAATATCAAGGATTTTGACATTCCCCGACTTAACCTCTTAAATCCTTTTGAAGCGTGCTAAGAATTTACAGATCAAATTTCTAAAACCATCCCATCATATGCCACTTCAACATGTGATGGAAGTTTCTTAGAAAGTTCTTCATAATCCATTTCAAAATTTAAATGGGTTAAAATAGCACGTCTTGGGCCGACACGCTCAATCCACTCAAGAACTAAAGGAAGGTGTGCGTGGGTTAAATTTGACTCATATCGTAAACAATCAACAACCCATGTATCAACGTCTTTTAAAACCTCAAAAGCTTTATCATTCAGCTGAACCACATCCGTAGAATAAGCAAAATCTTTCACACGAAATCCGAGAGAGATCTCAAAACCATGATCTTGCTCAAAGGGAATAACGGTCACATTTTTAACTTTAAAAGATTCTGTAATTTGATGTGGAATTAAAAAAGCGCCATGATGCGGAGCCGCACTTTGGGGCGTTTGAAAAGCATAATTAAAACGATCTTTCAAAACCTCAATCGTTTTATGAGACGCATAAACAGGAATAAGTCTCTCCCACGCCCGAGCTAAAAACTGCAGGTCATTGATACCATGACAATGATCAGCGTGGGCATGTGTGAAAAGAACAGCATCAATATTCGTAATGTTGTTGTTAAATCCTTGATCTTTAAGGTCTGGGGACGTATCAACCAAAAGGGATGTGCCATCCGACTCAATAAAAATTGACGCTCGTGTCCGTCTATTTTTAGAATTTAGGGGATCGCAAGCTCCCCATCCTTTTCCCCATTCGAGTCCCCAAACAGGCATTCCTTGAGCCGCTCCACATCCTAAAATTGTCACACGCATTTAGAATCCTTTCCTCGAAAAATCATATGTCTTGAACAGGTTGAGGAACTTTCCAAAATAAAGTATGGAAGTTTTGTGTTGTGATATTTTGCAAATCGTTGCATGAAACCCCCTTCAGATCTGCAACACATTTAGCCGTCTCAATCATGAAGGCAGGTTCATTTCTCTTTCCGCGATGCGGAACAGGAGCTAAAAAGGGTGCATCTGTTTCAACAAGAAGTCTCTCAAGAGGAATTTTCTTGACAATTTCACGTAAAAGATCGGCTTTCTTAAACGTAATAATACCTGAAATAGAAATATAAAACCCAAGATCTAAACACGCAAAAGCAAACTCTTCTGTTCCACTAAAACAATGAATAACACCGGGTGCTTTTCCATCGCATGCATTTACATTTTTTTCTTTTAAAATTTTTAAAAGATCGTCCTCGCCGTCCCGTGAATGAATAACAAGAGGCAGCTTCGTTGCTTTATGCACATCAATATGAATACGAAAAGACTCTTTTTGAATCTTTTCTGGGCTATGGGTGTAGTAATAATCAAGTCCTGTTTCGCCTATTCCCACAACTTTTGGATGATTCGTGGCTTCTATAAAATCAGAAATTGCAAGAGACGCATGATGAGATGTTTCATGCGGATGGGCTCCAATTGTACAAAAAACAGAAGGCTCACGTTCTGCAAGAGCGAGAATGCCGGGGAATTCTTTTAAATCCGTACAAACTGAAAGCATAAGTTGAATATTTACAGCATGTGCATTTTGAATAACCTGATCCAGGTCTTCTTGAAGATCGGGATAAAGGTGGCAATGACTATCAACCCAGTAAGAATTTTTCACAGTAAAACGCTTTCTTCTTTAAATTTTGGAAAAATAACCTGAGGAGGTGGAAGGCATGTGCCTTCTTTAAGAGGCGTTTCAATGTCTTCAAATTTTCTTTTTTCAAGGGGAAGCGCGAGTTGATCTAAAATCTTTGCGCTCGCTTCCGGAAGAAGCGGCTGCAAAAGAATCCCTATTTTCTGAAGGAGAGTACAAAGAACATAAAGAACTGTTTCCATACGTTTAGGATCCGTTTTTTTAAGTGTCCAAGGAGCTTGATAATCGACATATCGATTCGATGCTGCAATGACCTTCCAAATTTCTTCAATGTAGCGATGAAGCTCTTGGTCTTTTAAAACCAAGGGTCTTATCTTAGAAAGAAGATCAGATCCCATCTTCATTAACACCTGGTCTTCCTGATTTAAGAGACCTTTGGAAGGAATCCGAGCTTGAGCATTTTTTTGAATGAAAGAAAGCACTCGTTGCGAGAGATTTCCAAGATCATTGGCCAAATCTTCATTCATACGTGCAATAAGATGCGCCTTTGAAAAGTTCCCATCTTGTCCAAAGGGAATCTCTCTGATTAAAAAATACCGGACGGGATCAAGCCCATATGTTTCAATCAAGGCAATTGGATCAATCGTATTTTTAAGAGACTTAGACATCTTTTGCCCTTCATTTGTCCAAAACCCATGGGCATAAATTCTTTTTGGAAGAGGAAGGTCAGCGGCCATTAAAAAAGCAGGCCAATAGACTGTATGAAATCTTAAGATGTCCTTACCGACCACATGGAGTGCTGGCCAGAATTTTTTAAAATCTTCGGTTTCCTCTGGATATCCGAGCGCTGTTAAATAGTTTGTTAAAGCATCAAGCCATACATAAATAACATGTTTTGGATCATGAGGAACTTGGATGCCCCAGCTAAAACTGGTTCTCGAAACGGAAAGATCTGTTAATCCTGATTTAACAAATTGGATCACTTCATTACGACGGGAAAGAGGGCCAATAAAATCTGGATGGTCCTCATAATATTTTAAAAGCTTCTCTTGAAATGCGGATAGCTTGAAAAAATAACTGGGTTCTTCCACCCACTCAACCGGTGCCCCTGTTGGAGCTTTCCCATCTTTTATTTCAGATTCTGCATAAAAAGCTTCATCTCGTATGGAATACCATCCTTTATAAGAACCAAGATAAATATATCCTTTTTTAACAAGTTCTTCCCATAAATGTGAAACACCCTTTACATGTCTTTCTTCACTCGTTCGGATAAAATCATCGGAAGAGATATTACAAAAGGAAACCATTTTTTTAAAATTTTCAGCAATTTTATCCACAAATGCTTGAGGAGAAAGGCCTGCATCTTTAGCAGATTTTTCAACTTTCTGCCCATGCTCATCCGTCCCTGTTAGAAATTTAACGTCATACCCATCCAGACGTGCAAAACGCGCCATAACATCACAGGCAACATTTGTATAAACACTTCCAATATGAGGAACATCATTCACATAATAAATGGGGGTCGTAATATAAAAAGTATCTTTCATCCTGAGGCTCCATATTTAAAATTTTACTTTTCCATAGGAAACATAAGACTTCAAGCTGAAAATGCTTCGTAAATTTCCAAAAATAAAGAGCTTAAGACTTGCTTCAGATCAAGATCAAACGTTAAAGCCTCCATTAGGATATGTTGTGCGCGGCTCCAAAGTGCTAGCCTCGCTTCATAAGACATTGAAAAATCAATTTCTTTTTGAAAAAAAGATTTTTTTCTGTGCAAATCAAGAAAGATGCTAAGGCTTTTTAAAATAAAACCATATATAAAGTCACATGAAAGATGTTCATTCTTATGTTTTTCTAAAAATGTGTGGATAAGGTCAAAGGGAAGATGTTGTTCTTTTGAGCGAAGAACACATCCTTCAAAAAAGGCACATAATTGATTATAAAAAGCCTTTCCACCTAATAAAAAGACATTCTCCCCAAAACCAGGCGATCCTTCCGAAAATTCCTCTAGAAAATTTACTTCTTCTTCGGAAGCTGTTTCAAGATTTCTATGAAGGATCTCACGTGTCTTTGTTGAATCAAGAGGAGAGAGCCGTATTTTATGAACGCGCGATAAAATGGTTGGCAACATTAAATTTTCTTTTGAAGTAACAAGAATTAAAAAAACATGACTTGGTGGCGCTTCGAGAATTTTTAAAAGAGCGTTTGCGGCATTTCGGTTCATTAAATGAGCATCCTCAATGAGAACACAACGAATTGTTCCTTCCCGAGGCGTTTGATGTAAAAAATGAATTAGATTTCGAATAGCATCAATGCCAATTTCAGAGGTGTTTCCTTCTTCAGGAACACATAAAAAGTCTCCAAAACTATGTTGAACAAATCGTCGAAAAAGAGGGTGGGTAGACGCCACATAAAGAGAATCTGGCTCAATTTTTTCTTGTTCTTCTTTTATGCCATAAATACAGAGAAAGCGGCTCAACCTAAATCCAAGGGTTGCTTTTCCAATACCCGAGGGACCTGTGATTAAAAGAGCATGGGGAAGCTTATTTTCATCAATGAGACGCCTTAGATTTTTTTCAACGCTTTCATGACCTAAAAGATGCTCCTGGGTTAAGGGAGACATCTTCTGAACATGTAACTCTATATGATCTTCTTTTTTTTCCATAAAGTCTTGGGGCTCTCAATTTATACCATCTCAAAAAATAAGAGAAATCTGTATCTTCTCTCTACGTGATAAAACTCTAATTTAGACTTCTCTCAAATCATTTAAAGAATTTTTTAGATAGATAACTTCTCTTATATTTTTGAAGGTATTATTCATGTTCTATTTTTCTTTCTCTTCTTTTATAAGCATTTCAATTCTCTCTCGCGCAAGGTCTGTAAATTTAATAATTTTCTCTATATCCATCCCATCCTTAATCATTTCTCGAGCAATTTTTACGGCTTTAATATCTTTACCTTCTTCTCTTCCAATAGCTTCCCCTTTTTTTACACCCTCAGAAAAAGATTCCTCAAGGGCATCCCTGACGGCTGCAATTTTCATATCTACGGCTTCATATTCCATTAATTCATTCTTGCTCCACCCAAAGCGATTAAGCTCCTTGTAGGCTCTTTCGATAATAAGATCCGATCCAATAATCTCAGCGAGATCTTCTTCTTTCGTTTCAGCAGCGTGTTTAAAAAAATAAGCCCATTTTTGAGTAAGAGTCTTTAAATTGCCTTTTTTATTTTTAAATTTAGAAAGCTCTAAAAAGATAAATTTAAAGCTATCGAGATCATTCTCTTGCGTTTTTATATCCCGCATCTCATGATAGGAAATAAAATCCACTTTTTTAGGAAAGAGATTTTCTTCATAAATTGCTAAAAATCTGACGTTTTTAAGATCTTTATAGTCGGCATGTGTATCGCGCTGATCAATATAAGTTTTAGATGCATAATATTGAGCTCGTTTTACAAATCCAGGATCTCGGGCCACTTGCATTTCAATGATAAATTTATTGTGTTTTTCATCTTCACACATCACATCAACAATACTTTGACGTTCTGCAGCAACAACAGGATCTTGATTGGGCTTTAAAAAAGTAACTTTCTGGATAGAATCTTCTTTAAGATTGAGAATATCATTCAAAAAATGAATCATAATGTCAGAGTTCCGCGGCGTCCCAAAAATTCGCTTGAAGGCCAGAGCGTTTTTGGGATCTAAAAACTTGGTTATCATAATCATCTACCTTGAATTATTTACTCTATAAATAGAACAAAACCATAGAGTTTTCAAGGGAAAAGTGAGAAAAATCCCCTTCATAAAAACCCAAAAATTATGTGCAGGAAATCTAGGAAAAGAGAATTTATTTTGTTTCTAATCCTCTCTACCAAAGAAGGAAGCTCTTATCTTAAGCCAGTTCATAATTCATATGTTTGCTCATTTCAGATTGAAAAACTCTGCCAGGATCTTTCTAAAAACAGCAAGCTTACATTTTTCACTTAAATATATGAAGTGCTTATCGTCTGTCTTTTTCAAATGTTTGCAGCTTTAATGACAATTGCTTAATCGTGTTCATAAGTATCTCCTCTTGTTCTCCATTCAAGGGCTGATCTTCCACAAGAGCTTCGTTTTGCTCAAATGAAGGTCTTGGCATTTGAGAAATAAAAGGCTTTTCTCTCTCCTCAGCAAGCTTTTTTGCGCTTTCATTTAGAATTCTTTGCAATACATCTCGTTGATTCTGTGAAAGCCAATTATAATTCGTCAGCTCTCCATTTGCCATCCTCTTAAAAAGTTTCAAATTTTCTTCTAACGATACAAATTCTTTTTGAGCACTATGGGAAGGCGAAAGAGGTGACGCAACAAAGTGTTCACGTCTTTCCTCTTCAAGCATTGAGAAAAGCTCTGAAGAAATTAATAAACAAGAACAAATGAGAAGAAGCGATTTTTTTTAGTCATGACGTTCTCCCTTAAAAATTTAAAATAAAACAACATAAAGATCTTAACATGATTCGCACTTAAAAAACAAAAATTTTAATTCAAAAGGCTCATAAAAAAAGCCTCTGAAAATCTCTTTCCAGAGGCTTTTTAGGATCTTAAAGTAAAATCAACTGTGCGCAAGTGCTGCAAGCAAGAGAAGCGCCACAATGTTGATAATCTTTATCATAGGATTAATGGCAGGGCCTGCCGTATCCTTATAAGGATCCCCGACGGTATCTCCTGTTACAGCCGCCATATGAGCAGGCGACCCTTTGCCATCAAAGTGACCATCTTCAATGTATTTTTTAGCATTATCCCATGCTCCTCCCCCTGATGTCATGGAAATGGCAACAAAAATACCTGTAATGATTGTTCCCATGAGCATGGCTCCTAAAGCGGAGAATGCTGCGGGTTGCCCCGCAATCCAAAGAACTAAAAAATACACAACAAGAGGAGATAAAACAGGAAGTAAAGAAGGTGCAATCATTTCCTTAATTGCCGACTTCGTCAAAAGATCAACAGCCGTTCCATATTCAGGTTTTGCTTTTCCTTCCATAAGACCTGTAATCTCTCTAAATTGACGACGAACCTCGACGACAACAGCAGAACCAGCCCGTCCAACTGCTTTCATGCAAAGAGCACCAAAAAGAAAAGGTAAAAGTCCGCCAATGAAAAGTCCAATCACTACAAAAGGATCTTGCAAGGAAAAGGTAACATCTAATCCTAAGAAATAATGATTCAAATCTTCTGTATAAGCTGAAAAAAGAACCAAAGCAGCAAGAGCTGCAGATCCAATAGCATATCCTTTGGTAACAGCTTTCGTTGTATTTCCAACAGCATCCAACGCATCTGTAACTTTCCGAACATCGGGGGGTAAATTCGACATTTCAGCAATGCCCCCAGCATTATCCGTTACAGGTCCATAGGCGTCTAAAGCAACAATAATTCCAGCAAGAGCCAACATTGTTGTTGCAGCAAGTGCAACGCCAAACAGACCCGCAATCATGTAAGCTCCGATGATTCCGCCACAAATAACAAGGACAGGCAGAGCGGTTGCTTCCATTGAAACAGCCAAACCTTGAATAATATTTGTTGCATGCCCTGTTGTTGAAGCCTGAGCAATACTTTTCACAGGACGGTAAGATGTTGAGGTATAATATTCTGTAATCCACACCAAAAGACCCGTTACCCCTAACCCTATAAGAGAGCAAAAAATAAGATGCATTGATTCAAGAGAAAAATTTCCATAATTAAGCGTCTCTTCTCCAAAAAGGTAATAGGTCAAACCAGCAATGAGCCCCCCAGAAATAAGAGCAGAGGAAACCAATCCTTTATAAAGAGCACCCATGATTGAACCATTATTGCCAAGCTTTACAAAAAAAGTTCCCAAAATTGATCCAACAATACACACACCTCCAATTAAAAGAGGATAAAGCAAAATCTTTTCTTGGATAGGTCCCACAAAAGAAATAGCTCCGAGCAACATCGTTGCAACCAATGTAACAACATATGTTTCAAAAAGATCAGCAGCCATACCGGCACAATCTCCAACGTTATCCCCAACGTTGTCAGCAATCACCGCTGGATTACGAGGATCATCTTCAGGAATTCCAGCCTCAATTTTTCCCACAAGATCCGCACCAACATCTGCTCCTTTCGTAAAGATTCCGCCTCCAAGCCGCGCAAAAATTGAAATCAAAGATGCGCCAAAACTTAAAGCGACAAGAGCCTCAAGGATACTGCGCATTGCAAGTCCTTGTGCATTTAAGACCATATAATAGGCTGTAACCCCTAAAAGACCAAGCCCAACAACCAAAAGGCCTGTAATCGCTCCAGACTTAAAAGCTAAAGACAGCGCAGGTTCAATACCTTGCCTGGCAGCTTCAGCTGTTCGAACATTGGCACGTACGGAAATATTCATTCCGATATATCCCGCCAAACCAGATAAAATTGCACCGATCAGAAAACCAACCGTAACATGAGGACTCATGAAGAACCATAAAAGCCCTCCAACACCAAGACCAACAGCTCCAATTGTTGTATATTGACGATTTAAGTAGGCTTTAGCGCCTTCTTGAATTGCAGCCGCAATTTCTTGCATCCGTTCATTCCCAGCACTTGCTGAAAGCACAGAGCGCGTTGCCAGAAGCCCATATAAAAGTGCCAAACCAGCACATCCAAGCGTTACATAATATAGCATTTTAGAGATCCATTTTTTAAACAAAAACCATACACATATTCAAAACACTTCTCTTTTCATGAACTATCTAAGCTTCAACGTCAATACGTTTTTAAGCATTCCTTTTTTAGAAAATAAGGTTCTGAATTTTAAAGAATTTTAAATAACACTTTTGATATCTAGATTATCGAATCATTTTTTTTAAAAAAAATAAAGCTATAAATTTTTATTCTAGACAAATACTTTAAATAGCCTCATTTTAAAAGGTTCGTTTTTAATCTTTTTCACTGCAATCAATAGAAAGCATAATCCAGACTGGAGGGGCTTAATGATTCAGCATTTATATTCTTCAAAAAAGGAATTTCCAAAAACACTCTTTTTTCTTATTTTATATTTTTTAAGACCTCATCGCTTTATGGTGTATCTTTTAATCTTATGTGCTTGTGTATCAGGCCTTTATGGCGTTATTAATTCAAATTTACTTAAAATTATTATTGATTCAATAGAAAATGTCACGCCTTCACATATAATGACGTCAACTGTTCTATGGCCAGCTCTTTTTTTCATCATTAATTTTGAAATCCATAATCTTTCTTGGAGACGACTTGCCTTTATTAATCAAAAATCCAACCTCAAATAAAAAAAAAGTTATTGAGGAGACGTTCTCATATATAACACAACATTCGCATCATTTTTTTCAAGAAAACTTAAGTGGTAAAATTTCTAATAATATTACGTTATTAGCCAACAACTTAGAAGAAGCCATACATGATCACTTTCCTCACATTCTAAGAGGATTTGTGCTTTTAATTGGCGCACTTTTAAGCATGTACTTTGTTCGTCCTATCTTTTTTTATGGATTCAGTGTTTGGGCGTTTTCTTTTAAGCTGGATATTTTCTAAAAAAGTTGTGACTCTTGCAGACATATATGCAGAAAGCGAATCACGTGTGTCTGGCCAGCTCGTTGATAGCGTTTCCAATTCTCAAAACATTAGATTATTTGCGCGCTCAGGTTATGAAAGGTCTTATATTTTAACGGCTTTAGAGAGCATGAAAAAAAAGTTTTAAGCAAAACAAGGATTTCTCATTAAACTCCATCTCATCCAAGGTTTCTCACAAACTTTAATGCTCTCGTTTATGATGTATACCCTCCTCAAGTTAAAAGCTCTTAATCTTGTGACAGCCGGCGACTTTGCTTTAATTTTAGGGTTAAGTATTGAAGTTGGATTTACAATATGGTGGGTTACCGAGCAAATTGATAATTTAAATAATGCCATTGGAAAATGCAATCAAAGTCTCCGCATGCTCTTTAAACCTATTGAAATCCTTGATCAGCCTCACGCTCACATTTTACGCATCACAAAAGGAGAAATTATCTTTGATAATGTTAAATTTCATTATAAAGCAGCAACACCCCTTTTTCAAAATCTATCCGTCCTCATTGAAGGCGGCTCCAAAGTTGGATTAGTGGGATATTCAGGATGTGGCAAAACAACATTTGCAAATTTAATCCTTCGGCTCTTTGATGTTAATGAGGGGAAGATCTTAATTGATCAACAAAATATAAAAGAAATTACGCAAGATTCTCTGCGGAATGCCATAGGAATGATTCCTCAAGATCCTTCATTATATAATCGCTCCTTAATGGAAAACATTCGTTATGGATGCCTTGATGCGACAGATGAAGAGGTTATTGAAGCGGCAAAAATTTCTCATGCACATGAATTTATTTCAAAGCTTCCGGAAGGGTACAATTCTCTTGTTGGTGAACGCGGGATTAAACTTTCCGGCGGTCAACGTCAACGTATTGCCTTTGCACGTGCAACCCTTAAAAATGCACCCATATTGATTTTAGATGAAGCGGCCTCCCAACTTGATTCCCATACAGAGTCTCTCATCCAGAATTCACTTCAGAAAATAATGAAAGGGAAAACATGTCTTGTTATTGCCCACAGACTTTCCACTCTTCTCCATATGGACCGGATTCTCGTTTTTGAACATGGTAAGATCGTAGAAGATGGCACGCATCAAGAATTGCTTAAAAAAAATGGGTTATATGAAACGCTCTGGAAAGCACAAACAGGTGGATTTTTACCAAATAAGCCCTCTTAATTTTACAAGCAAAAACAGGCTTGCTGCGTAAAACTAATACAATAGATTATAATATTATTGTTGATGTATAAAGGCATGATCTTAAGGAAAAAGAAAATGTCGGCTCAATTTATATTTATACATGTATTTTATTATTTTAAATTTCATCATAAGCTTAAATAAATTGCATTTATTTTCTATTTTATGATAGATTTAAGTAGCGCTAATAAATCTATTAATGGATATTTAATCATGACCTTTAAGAAATTAAACTTTTTTTTTCATATTATTTTGTTTTTTACTTCTATTCCACTTATGGAGTGTTTTTCACTGGAAGACTTTCAACATCATAAAAGGACCTACACCATTTCCCCTCCCCTTAAGTCACAGGGCTTAAGAGATTCTATATCCACTGAGCCCTTTATCCCTGTAAAAGTGGATTCAATTTCATCTGATGAAGGGTCTTTGGATATGAGTGAAACACCTGTTGTCCATAAAAAACATCATCCGTTATTTTATTTTCAGAAAGATTGGCAAGAACTTCAAAAGTTAATCGAAGGGGCTTCTTTGGATACACTTAAACTTGTGTATAATGAGTTCTCAGAAATTTCTGAAGACTTTGGAAAATGGAAAGAAGGCGTTCATTTTTTTCAAAAACGGGCTCAAGAAAAAAAAGATCCACGTTTTTTTATGTTCATGCAATGGCCTGGACAAACAGATAGAGAAGCAATTGGAGCTTACCTTTTTTTTCCAACCGAAATTGAAAATTTCCTTCATTTAGATGGTATATCTGTTTATAACCGTCTTATCGTTCAATACAAATTGGCAATATGTGCTTATCTTAAAAATCCTGTTGCGCAGCATCATTTATCAAACTTATTTGGCGTTTATGCAAATGAAGATGTCCCAGAAGATTTTTTTCTCACAATTTCTCAATCCTGGGAAAGAAGGTCGCACGATGCTTTTGCCGCCTTTTTAAGTTTTAAGACATCAGAAACCTCTGAGGTTCTCTTTTATAAAGGCCTTTCCGCTGCATATCTGAATAAAAATGATGACGCTCTGACTTTTTTCCAGCGTGATCTCACCAATCATAGATCTGCATTGGAAACAGCTGGGCTCTCTTCCTCGGAAAATGCACATAAAATATATGTTAACTTACAAGAGAATTTAGCGTCTCTTCCTTTTTTCATTAAAGGAAAAATTATGGTTTATTTTGCAGAAGGTATCGATGATGCCGAAACACGCTTAAGAGAATTTATACGTATTGGAGAAGATGGTTTTGCAGAAGGATTTTATTTAGCGGCACTTATGTCTCCTAATCCTGCAGACCAAAAAAGGCTATTTCAACAGGCAGGAGACTCAGGAATGACCTCTGCTTACATGCGTGCTGCAGATATTCTCATCAATATGGTTTCGAAAGAGAACATGGAAAAAACGTTAACAGACCTCGAAATACTTTTTTCCAAAATGAAAAAAAAAGGAGATGCAAGTGGATATCGCAAGCTTGCAAAGCTTTATGAAAACCAATTAAATAATCCTTTAAAAAAAGAAGAAGCACTTGGAAAAGCAGACTTTATGAATGATCATAATCTTGAAAAGCATTATACCAGCATCCAAGACTTGGCAACTAAAGGAAAAATAGAATAATTAAACTTTAAGTCCCAAATGAAAAAGGGAATTCAAAAAAATGCCTCGTTATCGAAAAAAAGTTCTCTTTTTTAATTTAATTCTTAATTTTCTTTTTTTATTTCTTTTTTCTTCAGTCTTTTCTCTTTCTGATGAAATTGAAGTAAAATTTTTTAATGTGGGCCAAGGGGCATGTACTGTTGTGCGGTGCCCTGGTGAGCCACCTATACTGTATGATGCTGGATCTACACAACTTCCTGAAAAAGTCCTGCGTCAAAAAACTTCCCGCATTGACTCAGCAACTCTTGCACAAACAATTGCGGCTAAATTAAAAGACTTTTTAAAAATGAGCAAAACTTCAACACTTAACGTGGTTATAAGTCATGCAGATATGGACCATATGAGCCTTGTAAAAAAAATCATTAAGGATTTAAAACTTGCAGACAAGAAACTTCAAGTTAATTATTTATTAGGAGGAGCAAAGGAAGACTTCTCTTCCACCCTTGACCTCGATAAATCTCCTGATGATGTCACATATACGCTCGAAAAAATTCGAGATAAGCTGACACCAAAACCAATAAAATTTTTTGATTACAAAAAACTTTTATACCACATTTTTGCTGGTAATAAATATGCAGACAAAAACTATCAAAGTATTGTTTTGCGTTTAGAATACGATGGACGTTCCATTCTTTTAACAGGTGATGCAACAGGAAAAACAACAGATGATATTTTAGCCGGACAAGTCACTCAGATCTCTAATGGAGGCGCCCTCAAGTATTTTAAGACGAACTTGCTTCAAGCCAGTCATCATGGTGCAGATTCGGACGGCTCAACAAACATACCATGGATTCAAGAAACGTCTCCGGAGTATGTCATTTTTAGTTCTGGAAATCGTGAGGATACTCAACATCCTAAACTAACTATTGCTCAAAGACTTTTAGAGCATACAAAACTTGAAAATACAGGAAAATTTCATCTCATTCGCTTCCATGACCCCTCTCTTTATTTTGAAAATTTTTTGTTAGTTCCAGACGTCTTAAAAGTTTTTGAACATGAAGAATCTGGATATGTTGGGATTTCAACTTCTTTAGGCCTTTTCAATACACATGAACAAGGAGACATTTCATTCTCATGGAGACCTGGAGAACCTATTCAAATTAAATATGCTGATTTTTCCTCATCTATAAGCTCACTTACAGAACACGTAACTCAAGTTCTTTTACAGAGCTTTCCACCATTTATACCAGCAGCTGTTGCAGCACCTGTTACAGCAGCAGCTGCTGTTGCAGCAGCACCTACTGCTCCTTCCCAAACTCCAGACCCAGATTATGCTTTTGACGCTCTAGATTTTGAAGGTCTCGGGCTTTCAAGAAATCAGTTTGACACCATCCAACATTATATTCTTACAACTCCCTTAAGATTAAGTCTTAGAAAAATAAATTTGAAAGATTTTACCCTTCCTCTTGATGCAATACTCTTAAAAAAATTAGAAGACCTGATCCGTCTTCCCAATTTACACACATTATTTCTCTCAAGACCTATTCGAGATGAACTTTTAAAAGATCAAGGTAATAGAGAAGTAATTTTTAGCAAATTTTTTGGTTAATCATTTTATCCTTCTTATGAAAGACTTTCTCCCTATTTTTCATTTCTTTCTGAAATTCTTCAGGGTTTTCTTCATAATATTCTGAATATCCCTTCCTTTTAATTTTGAAAAATAAAAAATACGGCAGATGTCTCTGCCGTATTTTTAAGTTACCAACGCAAGTTAAAATTAAGCGTGCGCTTTTGCTTCTTTTTCACGAAGCTTCACAGCAGCATCAACGCGTCCTGAAAGCGCTTTCACTGCAATAAGCCAAAGAAGACATATGACAACGAAAATAATGAACGCATAAGGTGCAATTAAAACAACATCTTTCGTCGCAAAAGCAATGAGCAACATATTTTGCACAAAAGCACCACCTGCTTTACCGGCTCTTCCACCAATAACATCTACAGCAGCCTTACCCTTTGTCTTTAACTCATCATTTAAAGGTATGTAGGCCATTTCTTTCGTTGCATCAAACAAGATGTATTTAATCGCTTTGCTGATAATCACAATCGCAGCTCCCAAAAACGTTGCTGCCACAACGGCGCCAATGGAGAATGTATGAAGCGCATACTCGGCAATTTCTTCAGCAAACGTAAAGAGGAAGAAAAGACCCCCTCCAATTGTAATCACAAGAGGCGTAATAACAGCGGCTTTAAACCAACTGACGCGGCGCAAAATGTTGGAGCCAACAAACAATCCAAAAAGAATTGTCAAGATACCTGTCAATGTGGAATATTGTCCCATAAAGAAATTGTATCCTCCTTTATCCCCGCTGTAAAAAAGACCCAATTGATGCTTAAATTGAACTTCCACAAGATTAATGGTAATTCCATAAGCCATAATTAGAATTGTGATAAGCCCAAGTTCAGGAGAGCTGAAAATAATTTTACAGCTTTGCACCAAAGAAGGCTTTTCCTTCTTCTTAACAGGATGGTTTTGCTCTGCTGGATCAAAATATCTTTTATCTGTCATAACATTTGTATAGATCCAACGATAAATAAACATCGCAAGAAATCCAAATACTGTGACACCACCCATAAGCAGATAAACCGAAACTTCCCAAGCTGCTTCTTTTGTTGGAAAATATTGTTGAATGGTTGAGCCAGAGCAAAAGCTTACAAATTGTCCGGACAGAATTAAAGAAAAGTTTCCAATCACGGCAAAAAGACCATAAAAGCGTTTTGACTCATTCATTCTTACAATGTAGTTCGCAAACTGCCAAAACATAAGAGCAATCATAGCACTTCCCCAAATTTCAGCAAAAACATAAAAGAGGGAAAACGCCCAATATGCATAAATGTCGATGAAACCACTTAAGCGCGGATAGGCAGTTTGAAGAGCTAAAATCGCTTCTTGAGAAGGATGTAAAGCTTCAAGATTTGGATAAATCACAAAACCAAACAATGCAAAAAAGACCACGAAAGGCCCCACCACAATGTAAAAAACATTTTCACGGCTGAAAATGTTTGTTAGTTTTGCATAAATAATAACGAATAAAATAGCAGCTGGCGTTACACAGTAAAGCTTTAAGAAGGTAATAGCGCCTGCACCAGCAGAGTTCACGACAAGCGTGTCCTTTGTGTCTCGAAGCAAAGTATAGTTAAAAAGAAGACAAAACATAATAAAAGCAAGTGGCAAAAATTTCTTCAATTCAAAATTATGAATTGGCCAGAGTGCTGCCCGCCACCCCGTAAAGTTTGCGGTTGGAGAAGTTGATTTCGTACTCATTTTAAATCCTAAAATTTATATAGATAAAACACACGATTCTTACTGTTTTTCCTATAGCAGATCAAAACGCATTTTTACAAGAAAATAATAATTTAAAAAGATTTTAAGACGATATCTTTTTCTTAACTTTTTTTATGATCTTAATGTCCGTGCCAAACGATCTAAAAGCCCATTAATAAAATGTGCTTCTTTTTCGCCACAAAAAGCATGCCCAACATCAATATATTCAGAAATAATAACTGGAATAGGTGTCACGATAAAAGTTAAAATCTCAAAAAGTCCGCACCTTAAAATTGCAATGATAATTGGATCGATTCTATCGAAAGGCCATTCAGGAGAAAGGTTTTGGCGTAAAATATCATCCAACATAACTTGTTTTTCAAAAACACCTAAAACCAACTGCGAAAACAAGCTAACATCTAAGGTTTCTGAAGCCGGGATAAGATTTTCTTCAAGAATATTATCTTCTGTAAATTGCCGAATCACCAAAGCAGGTGTTTCTCCTCTAAAAAATATCTGATAGAGAGCCTGAACGGCCGCCAAACGAGAAACAGACCTCTTTTTTGGAAATATCTCTTTAGACTCTTTCATGTTTTTAAACTTCACTTCATTTCATCATCACGGGATTCAAACAAACTTGGATATTTACGCATCTCTTTCTTTTTGCGAGGATATTCTTTTTTATCATCTCGTTCTTTTTTATCATCTAAATGTTTTCCGATAAATTCCTGAAAATCTGTCATCTCACTAAAATTTTTATAAACTGATGCAAACCTGATATAAGAGACGGAGTCAAGATCAAATAAGACATCCATGATCATTTCGCCAATCAAGCGTGAAGAAATTTCTGATTCACCCAACGTCTCAAGACGATGTTGGAGCCCGTTAATAACGCGTTCAATTTTTTCAGGCGGAATAGGACGCTTGCGCGTTGCAACATAAATGGATCGCGCAAGCTTTTCACGACTAAATGCTTCTTTGCGATGATCAGACTTTACAACAGTCAATTCACACAACTGAATTCGTTCAAACGTTGTAAAACGAGATTGACATCCCCCACAAAATCGGCGCCTTTTAATGGACATTCCATCTTCGGAGGGACGCGAATCTTTAACTTGCGTATCTTCAAAGCCACAAAAAGGGCATCGCATTTCTGCATCCTTTATTCATATGATCTTTTAGAAATTTTATAATACCTTTTCTAAAAAACAACTGTTTTACTTTATTTCTAATATATCTTCGTAGATTGGAAACTTATGGCATAATTTTGTCACATCTTCTCTAATTTTCTTTTGACGAGACTCAAATGCAGAAGATTTATGAGAAAAGGCATCCAACAAGTCCGAAATCAACTCCCCCACTTTAACAAACTCCGAAACCTTAAAGCCTCGAGTTGTTGCCGCAGGCGTTCCAATGCGAATACCAGACGTAACACGCGGAGGAAGTGGATCAAAGGGAATTGTATTTTTATTACACGTAAATCCAACACTGTCTAATAAAACTTCAGCATCCCGTCCTGTTATGTTTTGTTCTCTTAAATCAAGTGTCATTAAATGCGTATCCGTTCCTCCCGAAACCAATTGAATTCCCCGTGATAAAAAAACCTGTGCGAGAGATTCAGCATTATCGACAATATCTTGAGCATAAGTTTTGAAAGAAGGCATCAACGCCTCTTTAAACGCAACAGCTTTTGCTGCAATAATATGGAGCAAGGGACCTCCTTGAAGTCCAGGGAAAATAGCTGAATTGATTTTCTTTCCGATTTCAACATCATTAGACAAAATCATTCCGCCGCGTGGTCCTCTTAATGTTTTATGGGTTGTTGTTGTGACCACATGGGCATGAGGAAGAGGACTTGGGTAGACACCTCCCGCCACAAGACCTGCAAAATGAGCCATATCAACCATTAACATTGCCCCAACACGATCTGCAATGGCTCTAAATCCCGCAAAATCAATAAAGCGTGAATACGCTGATCCTCCCGCAATAATAAGTTTAGGATTATGTTCTCGTGCAAGCAATTCAACAGCATTTAAATCAATGAGTCCTGTTTCAGGATGAACGTTATAAAAAACAGGATTAAACCATTTGCCTGATAAATTAACTGATGAGCCATGGGTAAGATGCCCACCAGATGAAAGGTCCATTGCAAGGATGGTATCTCCTGGCTTTAAAAGCGCTAAAAACACAGCTTGATTGGCTTGAGATCCTGAATGGGGTTGTACATTCGCAAAAGTACATTGAAAGAGTTCTTTCGCACGTGCAATAGCGAGGTTTTCAGCAATATCAATAACCTCGCAACCTCCATAGTAACGCGCGCCAGGATATCCTTCTGCATATTTATTCGTTAAACAGGATCCTTGGGCTTCTAAGACGGCCGGAGAAACAATGTTTTCAGAAGCAATAAGCTCAATTTGATTCTGCTGACGTCTTAGTTCATCTTTTATAACACTGTATATTTCTGGATCAAATGTCCGCAAGGAGGTTTTAAAAAAATTGATCATAAAGTCCTTCTTTCTTTAGAATTTCAAACATATTTAAACGATAGAACAAAGGCATTTTTTGAAACTGATACAATTTATGTGAATTTAATCCTCCTCATCACAACAATACATTAATTAGGGAGCAAGTGGTATTTACGCATTCTAATTTAAATTAAAAGGATAACCATGAATATGCAAACAAAAAGAAATTTCTTTTTAAGAGAAGAGCTTTTTAACAGAAGCTTAGAACTTAAAAACACTCTCTTTCAGAAAAAATTAACTCAACTCTTAATTTTAAGAAAAAGAAATATCACGAAAAAACAAAGACATGGGATGCATAAAATAAAAGCTTCTTACAATTTTTCTTAAAGAAGAATAAAGTAAAAAGCCTTTATTTTTTAGGTAGAAATTATAATATTTAATCGTTTCCATAACCTCTAGGATGTGTTTTTGGGGTTCCTTTGTGATAGCTCGTACAAGCTGATGGATTATCATAGGCTGCATGATATTTATTTTCAAAATCCATGCTGTTTTTCATCCAAGCGCTTTCACTATTCTGATATTGCTTAAGTTTGTCTTCATATGTCTTTTCTAACATATGATTCTTCGGATTTTTTAAATGAGCTCTCTTCGCTTCTACCATTGCTTTTTTATAATATGCAAACATTTCATATTGATTCTTAAGCGCTTTTTGGTCTGTTTCACAAGTTGCACACACAGTTCCAGCAGCCATCGCAAGAACAGCTAAAGAAGCACATAAGGTATTTCTTATTTTCATTTTTGATCTCCTGTTTGTTTTTTATATTTTTTAAGGCGTATTTATTGATTACTTATGTATTAAGTTTAGCTTAATTTTTTTTGGGGAACAACTTAAAAAACAGCTCTTTCATTCTGCTTTAAAAAAAACAACAACAGTTTGAAACCAAAGGAAATAAAAATGGCATCTCTCAAAATTCAAAATTTGGATTTTATTTTTTCTTTTAATCTTAATTTCTCACCGCAAAATCTCTATAATTGTTTCTTTTTCCTTATTTACCGGAAAATTATTATTTTTTATCATAACTCATAAAAACTTTTTCTTATTTATCAAAATGATATATTTTTCTATATTAGACCTACTGCGTAAGTAAAAAGAAAAAGGAAGATTGAGGGGATGCAACTT
>JAFEBT010000032.1 GCA_018242545.1 Pseudomonadota bacterium | reverse complement strand
CATTTAAAAGAACAGCCATATGAACATAGAGCATCAAATCAAAATATTCGAGAAATGTCCCAATTTGTAAAAGCCCAACGGCTTCTTTTTGTGTTCGGGTTAAAGAAGATAGAAATGCCATTTATGCCTCTTTCAATTTTTGTGAAATTTCAAATGTTAAAAACATTCAATTTTATCAGGAAGTTTTCATACCATACTTACTTTTCAACAATTTTTTGATAATTTAAGGGGGGATCAAAAATAGGAGATATTTTTTGGGATGAATGATCTTTTCTAAAAAAGAAGACGATCTGTTTTAAAAAGGATGTTTTTGTAATTTTTTCTATGCGTTCATAGTGATGAACACCCCATAAAAAACTTAATGTAATGGGTGGCAGAATCACATAGAGACCCCATACGCCTAAGAGCTCTGTTATATAAACCAATCCAAATGACGTCACAACAGCCATTAAAGAACGTGACATTGCATACATAAAACTAATATATGTAAATCTTTTAAAAACAGGAAAATGGGTAACAAGAATAGCAACGGCTGGAACACCGCCTAACCCAAACATTGCCCCAATTATTTGGATAAAAAAGATAGTTGAAGGTGTTGGAGAATTTGAAAGGAGAAAGGGAAGAAGACAGACAAAAGGAAAATAGATAAGAGCTCTAAACTTAAGAATTTTCATAGGGTAAATTCTATAACTTAAAAAAACAGCAATCCCCATTCCGATTAATTCAATGATAGAAACAATAAAATTTTGATAAATAATTGCGTCCGGAGAAAATCCCATACGCTTTAAAAGATCACCACAATAAATATAATTAAAATAAAGACTTAATGCTGTCCCTGAAGCAATAGCAAAATAGGCAAATATCGTTTTCCAATTAACTTTTTCTCGATTTAATGTTTCTTGTATGGCAATTAATTTTTCCGTTTTTTCATGTGTTTGATCTTTCACTTCTTCAATTGCCCTTTTTATGCGCCGTCTCATATCGACGAATTCCTGTGTTTCACGAAGACGTGTCCGGGCCACCGATCCAACCACAGCAATGGCAGCCCCAATCCAAAAACCATTCCGCCAATTAAATCCTTGGGTGGTTACAAGCATTGCGACCCCAAGTGCCACAACTGTTCCAATACGAGACGCACATGCAATTAGGCCAACCGCAGGATATCGAACGGGGGGCTTGGTAATTTCAGCCATATAAATTTCAGCCCCAATCACCTCACCCATGGAGGATAAGCCTTGTGCGACTCTACAAAGTGTTACGAGCCAAGCTGCTGTAATACCAATTTGAGCATAAGTTGGAAGGGACGCCATAATAATACAAGAAATGGCCATGATCATCGTCGTCATAATAACAGTCGTTTTACGTCCTAAACGATCTCCAATATACCCAAAAAAGAGGGCCCCAAAGGGCCTTAAAAGATATGTTGAGCAAAAAGCAAAAGCTGTTAAAAGAGAGGCTGTTTTAGGGTCTGTTTTTGGAAAAAAAAGATCATTCAAAAGAACAGCCATATGAACATAAAGCATCAAATCAAAATATTCGAGAAATGTTCCAACTTGTAAAAGCCCAACGGCTTCTTTTTGAGTACGATTTAGGGACGACAAAATTGCCATTCTAATTTCCTTCACTGTTTAAAAATATTCTTCATTGTAAAATTTAAATCACTGTACAACCTTTATAAAAAAAATCAAACACTTTTAATTTATTTTTTAAAATATTCCTGATGTAGGATATATTTCACAAATGTTTTGTACTTTCTCTTCTTCGTTATTTTTTATTTAATCCTGCAGATTTTTAGAAGAAGCATATTCTTTGTAAATTTTTCACAATCACTTCCACAAAATAGAAATAATTACTGTCTATTCCTAAAAAAATATGTAAAATAAGGTTAGGCCCTTCTGGATAGGACCCTTGATCTTTGGCACTTTGGTTTCTAAATTTTGTGATCCCTCTTTACAAAGCTTTTTTTCTCAAATGAACCCTTTAAAAACTTTTTTTCACGCGTTAAAAAAATTTAAAAAAAAATCCTTATTGTTTTGCCCTTTTTGTCTCACACCTCAAGTTCTTAAGAAAAACGAGAGATGTATTTCTTGTAAAGAAATGATCCCTCAGTCTTTTTTTATACTGCCCTTTCAGCTCATATCATTTTATGACCCCTCGCAAAACAATTCAGACTCTTCTTTTAAAGAAGCTTATGAAACCACACTTTTAAAAATCTTTTTACAAGGAAATCTTAAAGAAAGTGGTCTTGACCTTTGCCCTTACGCAGAGAAATATCCCTCTCTTTATATTCTCTCAAAATTGAAAAAAAATACTTTAAAGCCTCTTTGTTATATTAAATTTGTGACAAATCCTTCTTCCAAACTTACATCTATTTCCTCGGCTTTTTTTTATATGCTCACGGAACAAAATTCTTCTCTTTCACATCTTGAAGCATTTTCTTATAGTACCCTTAAGAATTTTTCTTCTTTTAATCCCTTCTTTAAACGTCCACCCCTTGTTTTAAATTTATATCCTCTTGAAGGAATCCTCCTGAATATTCCTGAGTCTCTTGTGAATATTTTTGAACAAAATTCTCCCTCTTCTCTTTCAATCTTTTCGAGCTATATAAGGTCAACCACTGGCCTTTGGTTTGGAAGACGCCTTTTGACACTTCTTGAAGATGTTTTTCCCAAAATATTTTATACGAGTTTTAATTTTTCACAAGAAACTCTTCTCTCTTCTCGTTTAATCTCGGAGGCTTTTTTATGGATACTCCAAGAATGGGGATATCTTTCTTTCCCTTTAAAAACATCTTTTTTAAGGCGCTTTCTTACTGAAAATTTTAGGTTCTCAAAAAAATCATCTTCTCCTCTAAAGATAAAATCCAAATCCTTTCCAACTTTTGAAAAAAAAGCCCCCTCTTTTCATAATAAATAAGGAACACGCCCATGTCTGGTGAAATGCAAAAAATCATTCAAAAATTAGGCATCCTGACCCCTGATCAAAAAAAACCTGCAGAACCAACGCCCTCAAATTCAATTTCTTCTCCCTCTACCCCTTTAGAAACGAATTCGCCGCCCTCCTCTGCGGCACCAGAACCTGCAGCATCTTCACACGAGGCTGGCCCAGAATCTCCTGCATCAACACTTTCTTCCTTACCAAATGGTGTGCATGAAGTTAAGGACGCTCAAGGTCATGTTATTCAACGGATTCCTTTTAAAGAAGGAAAAATTAATGGAGCTTTAGAAACTTATAAAAATGGCAAATTAAGTCAATCCCTCTCTTATAAAGAAGGCATTTTAGATGGCCAGACATTGGGATATGATGATTCGGGACATTTAACACATAGAATGAATTATGAACAAGGTGAGCTTTCAGGGCTTTTTGAAATGTATTCCCATGGTGTTTTATTTCTTCAAGTTTCCTATCAAAAAAATTTAAAAGAAGGAGTTGAGAAAGCTTTTCGACTGACGGGAGAGCTTTTTTCTGAACGCTTTTTTGTCAAAGGAAAATTAAATGGTCTTTCTAAATTTTTTGGAGAAAATGGGCTCCTTCAACGAAGCGCTTTTTATAAAGATGACCTTTTATGGGGTGAGGTTGAAACTTTTTATTCCTCAGGTCATCTTTTAGAAAAGTCTACATATGTTAATAATCTTTTGGACGGAGAGTCCATTACATATTACGAAAATGGTAAAATTCTTCAAAAATCTTTTTATAAACAAGGAAAACTTATTGGTCAACCTCAACATTTCAATGAAAAAGGAAAAGAAATCAAAGCGTAAGAAAAGTCGTTTGTTTTTAAAGCATAAAATGATTTAATTTTATAAAAACTTGACTTACCTCATTAAAAAGATTATGAGATTCTAATGCTCTTATAAAAATATTTTCGAGACGCCTTAATATTTATACTATAAAACCCATATTTTAAAATCAGGTTAAAAAAATGAGATACTTAAGACACTTTTTACTTATTCTTCTTATTTCTTTTTTTGTCTTGTCAGCACAAGGCGTTAAATTGATGCCTCATATTTCTCACCAAGAAGTTGAAGATTTTATTGCTTTTACCAATGTAAAACCAAGTGTACTTCTTGATTTAAAGAGATTTCGCATACCCCTTATTTTAAAAGGTAAAACCCCTCAAGAACTTGATGCTCTTCGGGCCAGCTATTATGACGATTGTAAGGACCCAGATGAAGAAAAAGCAAAAGCGGCATTTATAAAACGTCATCCTGAATATAAAAAAACTCCTTTTCCTTTTTCACATTTTTACATGTGGCAAGCCCACGGTATTATCGAGCTTGCTTACTTTCTTGGAAAATGTGGCTATGTAAAGCGTGATGAAGATGTCTCAACCTATCGAGAAGCAATCTTAAGGGCCTTAAATGTTAAAATTATAAATAATCCTTTCTCTTTTGAACATTCAGAAGAAAGAGTTCTTTGGGAAAGCATGAAAGCTTCTGCCTATGTTTATTCAGGAATTATTAAAGGAGATATCGGAACACATGACCTTTATCAAGGGGCTCCTTCTCCTTTCCAAGAAGCATGCTCAGATTTTTTATCCGCATTGAGCGCTATAAATGAAAAAGGAGTTCCTCAGAGCCCAAAATCTATTAAGCTTTATCAAACAGCCCTTCTTATACAAAAGTATTCTGATTTAGGAAAAACAGAAGAAGAAGTCTTTAAAGAGGCTGAAAAAATTTCGAAAGAGCATGAAGAAGAAAGTGAACAGATGCAGCTGGTGCCTGATGTTCAAAGCTTTCAAACAAAAAGCGTAAAAGAAAATGCTTTTTTTGAAATTTTTGACAAGAATTTTGATAAAAAAATTAAGGAATCTATTGAAATAAATCTCACACAATGGAAACAAAAGTGCCTTGAAGTCTCTCCTAAGCCTTCCGCTTCTGAAGGCGCTGCCGCTGTCTTGCCTCAACCAATGGAAGTTGGTCCTAAAAAGCTCATACAAAAAGCCCTGCAAGGGGCTCTTGTCTCAGAAGTAGAAATCCAGAAAAAAGCCCGTCTTAAAAGACCTCTTTCTTCTGATGATGAAGAGGAAGAAGATAGTCATGAATCTAAAAGAGTTTCAATGTCTCCATCCTTAGAAAAGAAAGAAAATTCAGAACCAGATTCTGAAGAAGAAGCTCTAGAATCAGAGGGTGAAGAAGGAGACATTGCCTCAGAGAGTGAAGAGGCTGGCCCCTCATCACAAGAAAAAGGGACGCCTTTTCAGCGTTATGTAAGAGAGCACGCAGATCTAGCAAAAAAAGAAGCCGAAGAATGCCTTACTGAAAAAAAGAAAGGCAAATACATTGAAATTATAGAAGTTATGCGGAGAATTGTTCAATCTGAAAAAAGTCTAAAAGGAATTGATTTTAAGAAAACGGATTATAGAGTAATCAAACAGTATTTCAAAGAATGGGGAGTTGAAGAAATTGGATTAACTCTAACAACCTTCTTAAAGGGAAAATCTGAGACTGTTAACCGTCTTATTAAGAACAAGTACGAAGCAGAAATGAAGACCGGAAATTCGAAAAACGCTGTAAAATCCATTGCAAAAATGCTTGAGGATTTTGCAGCTCGCATTAAGCCTGGTCATCTTCTTAGATTTAAAAACCCAAGGATGGGAGGAATTTTTGTAAATAAGCAGCTTAACACACTAGGCTTAGCGCTGCCTGAGGCTGAAACTCCCATGGAGAAATTTTTAAGAGATCCTAAAAACAATGGTTTTCTGAATCGCTTAGTAAAACATCTAGTTAATAAAGAAGATCAACAAGGAAAGAAAAAAGGACAAAGAGCCTTATTAATTGAAGAATTTGAAAGACGTGTCGCTCAAAAAGCTGGAGGAAAGGTAAAAACGTACGCTTTTAAAAAAGGTTCTGGCCATGCGCGCCTAGGTCTCTATATGAAAAACATGAGAGAATATGGAACTATTAAACCAGAAATTCCTAAGTGAGAAGGCCTTATAAAAAATTGTTTTCTCAACGTATTATATTCTAGAGGTATTCTTATACTTAAGACAAAATGAACGATTTGTTTCACAAAAGAGCAATTTAAAATTCACAATATTTTAAAGTTGCTCTATATCATTTTTTATGAATTTATAAAGTTAAAGATTTGGAAATTATATTTTTAAAACCAAAATGAGAGAATCATGAGATATTTTTTATTCATTTTAATAACGTCTTTTTTTGCAAACTCCCTTGAAGGTGCGCGACATACACTCGAAGTTTCTGATGAGGAATTAGGAGACTTTATTATTCTAACAAATGCGAATAAAGGTATTCTCACAGAATTAAAAAACTATAGAATACCCAGTATTTTAGGAAATATGCCTGCAGAAAACCTTGATGCTCTTCGAGTCGCGTATTATGATGCATACAAAACTTTAGAGGAGGCAAAAGCTGAGACTGCTTTTAGAATCCGGCACCCTGAATATGAAGGACATGAGATCCCAAAGAGCCATTTTTGTATTAGTCGGGCCCATGGTATTTTAGAAATTGCCTATTTTCTTGGGGAACGCGGATATGTAAAGTATGGAGAAGAACTTGAGAGTTATCGAGAAGCGGTCATAACTGCTTTGAGGCGCCATATTATTGACAAATATTTTTTCTCTTCTTCAACTGAAAAACAAAAGATTTGGTCAAATTTAACATTAAATGCTTATATCTATTTAGGAATTATTGAAGGCGATCTTGGAAGATATGCTCTTTATGAAGAGGGCAGTCTTCTCCCAATACAAAATGCATGGGGGCATCTTGTTTCTGCAAAATCACACGCGTATGCAAGTCGATCTGGTCGAGCACTTAAATGCATAGACCTATACAAAGCAGCCCTCCTTATCAAAGGCTATGATTCTTTAGGCAAAACAAAAGACGAAGCGTATAAAGAAGCTGAACAAATCTGGGCCACCTATAATTTACCTCCTGCCAAAAGACCCCGTGTTTTACCTCAAAAGCAAGAACAAGAAGAGGAAAGAGAAGAAAACTTAGAGGACCAAACCTCAGAACCTAGAGAAAATCCTCCCGCAGATCCTATGGAAGAAGAGGCTCTTCCTGATCTTGAAGAAGAGGCTCCCGAAGAAGCTGCTGCAAATGCAACTGTGGGTGACGCAACCATAGCAGAAAATTCGGTTTTTATACGTAAGGATTCTCAATTTAATGATCGAATTAAAAATTTTGTGAGCACTTCCTTAGACGCATGGAGGCAAGAACATTCCGAAGCTCCTGAAGATACTCAAACACCTGCACTGCAGGGAGCAGACAATCTTCATCCAATGGACACCCACCCTGAGGAAAGTCTTCATCCTTCTTTAGGAACAAAAAAAATGACGTCTCAAGCGCATCAAGATCAAGATGACCCAGACGACGAGATGCCATTGCCAATGGGCAAAGGACAGCGCAAAAGAATTCTTTCTTCTGAGGACGAAGAAGATTCTGGCCAAACTGAGCAAAATCAAGGAAAAGAAGATGATTTTGAAGGCGATGGCCTCTTTGAAGAAGTATTTTCTTCAAAACCTCCAGCAGCTGCGTCTTTAAAAAAAGAAAAAAAGCCCCAAAATCCGAATAAAGACTTAATTGAGTTTATGCAAGCAAACAATGAGACACTCAAAGAAAAGGCGAGGTCATGGTATGCCTTAGGAGAAGGGTATGCACGGGTTGCCCATGAAATTGAATCGGAATTTTTTAGAACCACAAAGACGGAAAAAAAGTTTTCATCTCTAGATGCAGCAAGGACTAATATCAAACGTTTCCTTGGCGATTTAAATCCACGTCTTAAAGGTTCTCCTTTTCAACGCTATATGAAAGATAATGAAGAAAAAGTTAAAGAAGAAACCATACAATTTAAGCAAGAAAAAAGAGAAGGTGGTTCTAAAATTGTTATTAAAGAACTCATCTTTCATCTCATGCGGCATGAGAAAAATTATGAACAAGAAGGATTTAAGGATGATGATTATAAAATAATGAAAGAGTATTTAAAAAAGTGGGAGCTTGATGAAGAAACGCATTTAACACTTCCAACTTTTTTGACTCAAAGAGAAAAAGAAACCAATCCTCTTATTAAAAAGGTGTATCAAGAAAAAAAAGCACAAGGCCTGGATGATAAAGCGGTTGTTTCTGCTATTGCCAAAACGCTTGAAGAATTTTCTGAACAAAAGTTGGGGCACTCTTCTTTAAAATTTCATGATTTTACAGCTGCAAAGCGTTTTATAAATACACGACTTGAGCAATTAAAATTATCTCAGCTCTGTGTTGCCAGTGGGATGCATGCCTTTTTACTCGATGCTAAAAATATCCCTTTCATTGATAACCTCATAAAAGATTTTGTTAGAAGAGAAGATGAACATCGTGAAAAAGGGCAAAGAACATTATTTATGAATGAATTCAAAGAAGCTGTAAGCAAAAAAATCAAAGAGGCATGTACTTTTAATTTGAACACGCTTGCAGAGTATATGGAGAGAGTTCGGAAAAAAGGCACGATCAGAAAATAAGAATTTGTTTCAAAAATTCTTTTAACTCACATTTAATTTTACCATAATTGGTCTAAGGATGATTTAGAACATTTGATCTACACAGCAATTGAGGACTATGATAGGTTCTTTATAAAAGAAGCAACTTTTCCCCTCCGTTAACTTTAAAAATTATCCTCACGTTGTTTATCATGAACACATCCTTAAACTCTTTTGACGTAACCATCATTGGGGGAGGCGCTATTGGAGCTCTTTTTGCGCTTAGTCTCGTGCATGATTGTTTTCTTAAAAAAACACCTTCCTATAAAATTGCTTTAATTGATCAAACACCGCTTGAAACTCTTTTAAATCCAGCGACCGATGGACGAACCTTTGCGTTAACCACATCCGCTTATAGTCTTCTTCAAAAACTTGGAATTTGGGAAAAACTGGACGCAAAAGCGTCACCCATTTTAAACATTCTTGTCACAGAAGGAGCGCATCAAGAAGGTCTTCATTATGATCATGAAAGTGTCCAAAAACCTTTTGGCTATATTGTTGAAAGTTCTCTGCTTAGAAAAGAAATCTTTTTAAAATTACAAAGCTCCAAACAGATTACTTTTTTAACACCTACGAAGCTCGATTCTTTAAAAAGAGAAAAATCCCATATGGCTCTTTATCTTCAAGATGGCACATGCCTGACAACACGGCTTTTGGTGGGGGCCGATGGAAAAAACTCAAAAGTAAGAGAGCTCTTAGGCTTTGAGGTTTTTCATTTTCCCTACCCTCAACATGCACTTGTATGCCATTTTGCACACCCCTATCCCCATAGAGGCTGGTCCATTGAAGCTTTTTATCCAGAAGGCCCTTTTGCCATTCTTCCTTTAAATGGAAATGCTCATTTTCCTCATCAAAGTGGACTTGTATGGACATCTACCCCAGGAGAAATTAAAGAGCTTTCCGTCATGGCTGAAGAGGACTTTAATAAGCGTCTTTCAGAGAAACTTGATCTTCATCGTTATGGTTTTCCACGTCTTATAAGCAAACGATGGACATATCCCCTTTCTGCACATGTAACGCCGACATTTATATCTGAGCGCACTGTTCTTTTAGGAGATGCAGCCCACAGCATCCATCCTGTCGCAGGACAAGGCCTTAACCTTGGCATCCGGGATGTAGAAGCCCTCAGCTCAGAAATTTCAAAGGCTCTTTCTTTGGGCCTAGACCCTGGATCTTCTCTCTTTCTTGAAAATTTTCAAAAATCAAGACGTCTTGATATTTTAAGCCTTTTGGGAATTACGCATGGACTCATCCGTCTTTTTTCAAATCATTCAAAAATCTTAAAGTTTTTAAGAGAAAATGGGCTTCTTGTGATCGATTCTCTCCCGTCTCTTAAAAGATTTTTTGTCAACGAAGCCATGGGAAGAGCACCTAATGCCTGATTCTTTAAAAAATATATCATCTGCCCAAATGAACGGCCACGAAGACGCTGCCCAATTAACTTTAGATATTTTACCTCCTCCCCAATATGATATTGAAAAATTTATTGAAAGCCCTCTGAATGAGGAAGCCTTATCAGCACTTAAAGCATGGCCTCATTGGCCTTTTCCTATTTTATCTCTTTATGGTCCTAAAAAAAGTGGGAAAACCTATCTTGCGCATCTTTGGCAAAAACGGTCGGGGGCTGTTTTTATTGACATTGAAAAAGGTCGTGATCTTCTTTCATCAGATACACGAGAAACCGACTCTTCCAATTTTATTTTGGAAGACTTGACGATTTCCTCTGATACCGAAAAATTCCTTTTTGATTTTTATAATTGGATCCTCGAAAAAAAGAAATTTCTCCTTATTACGTCTTTAAGACCTCTCTCTCAAGAGACCTACACTTTAAATGATTTAAAATCTCGTTTTAAATCTTTAAGAGCCATTGAAATTAAAAGCCCCGATGAAACCCTTCTTTTAAAACTAATGCAGTTTTATTTTCAAGAGGCCCGTCTTTATGTGCGTGATGATCTTTTAAAATTTGCCCTTTTACGTCTCGAAAGATCTTTTGAAGCAATCTTAAATTTTTGTGAAACTCTTAACAAAACAGCTTTATCTACCCATAGTAAAATAACGCTTCCTCTGATCAAGACAATATTAGAAAAAGAACATTAAATAGAAACTAAGACGCTTTTTTAAAAATATCAAAGCCTATTTGGAGCATAAGCTTATAAAAAAATCGTCTCATTTAAATGATCCTCTTTAGAATTTTCTTGAAATTTAACCACTTTGTGGTTAAATTTCATTATAATCTATAAAAGAATGTGCGCATTCTTTCTTAGAAAAGTTTCCCAAAAATCTTCTGTTATTCCCATCTATGAAAATAGGTTTTAAGCCACATTAGAACCATTTTTTATTCTTTTTTGAAAGACATGGTTATTATTGGATTTTAAAAAATTCCTTACCGCCGACTTTCAGCCCAGAGCGTCCCATGCACAAGATAATGAATATGCTCTGCAATATTCGTTACATGATCTCCCATGCGTTCAATATTTTTGGCAATAAAAAGAATATGGATACAAGGACTAATGTTCCTTGGATCCTCCATCATATAGGTTAAAAGTTCGCGCACAAATCCATTATAGAGTTCATCAACTTCCTCATCTCTTTTCCAAATAGCATGGGCAGCTTTATCATCAAGTTGCGCATAAGCTTTTAAAACATCTCGGATCATTTCTTGAACCAGGCGCACAAGACGTGTCATGGAGCTTACATACTTAATTGGTCCCATTTGGTTAAGGGCGATGACCCGCCTTGAAACATTGACAGCATAATCCGCCATCCGTTCAAGATGGGTTGAGATTTTTAAAGCAGCCACAACATTTCTAAGATCGCTTGCAACGGGTTGTCTCAGCGCTAACAATCTCACAGCACGTGTATCAATCTTATTCTCAAGACGATCCACTTCAATATCTTTAGCAACAATCTCTTGAGCAAGTTGATTATCCCCTTTTGAAAGACATTCTAGAACCTTTTCAAGTTGCTCTTCTAAAAGCTGACCCATTTCAAGAATCATTGCCGTCAATTGGTTGAGCTCGTCGTCATACGACTTTACAATATGATCTGTAATTAACATTTTTACTTTCTTTCTACATACGTCCTGTCAGGTACCCTTGCGTTTTTTTATCCTTTGGATTTGTAAAGACTTCTCCTGTTTCTCCATATTCAACAAGAAAACCGGCATAAAAAAATCCAACAAATTGAGACACACGTGCAGCCTGTTGCAAGTGATGCGTGACAATAACAATTGTAAACCGTTCACGCAATTCATCAATAAGTTCTTCTATTTTTGCTGTTGCGATTGGATCAAGAGCTGAGCAAGGCTCATCCATTAAAATAACTTCAGGATTCACCGCAATGGCACGTGCAATACACAAACGTTGCTGTTGCCCACCTGAAAGACTCGTTCCAGATTCATGAAGGCGATCCTTTACTTCTTTCCAGAGCCCTGCTCTTTCAAGACTTTTTTCAACAATCGCATCAAGTGCACTTTTATTTTGGAAAAGACCATGGATTCGAGGCCCATAAGCGACATTATCATAAATTGATTTTGGAAAAGGATTTGGTTTTTGAAAAACCATTCCAACACGTGCCCTTAATTGCACGACATCCATAGATTTTCCATAAATATTATCCCCATCTAATAAAATAGAACCTTCAAGGCGGACCCCCTCAATCGTATCATTCATCCGATTAAGACATCTTAAAAAAGAACTTTTTCCGCACCCAGAAGGACCAATGAGCGCTGTCACTTGGTTGCGATAAATATTCAAAGAAATATTATGAAGCACTTGTTGGGCTTTATAAAAAAGATTTAAGTGATGCACTTGAATTTTAGGGTCTAACATTAATTCGTCTTTCGTCTAGATTTTTTTCCTCATGCTTTTCTTTTACCATCTTTTTTCAAATTTATGCTTTAAAAAAAGAGCAAACCAATTTAAGGCTCCTAAAATGCAAAGAAGAAATAAGATGGCTGCAGAACTGAGTTCATCAAACCCGCGCTCGGGACGCTCCACCCACTGATAGATTTCGACAGGAAGAACAGTCGCTGGGCTCAAAATTCCTTGAGGTTTTGCCGTAATAAAAGCCATCATTCCGACCATTAAAAGGGAAGCGCTCTCTCCCATTGCACGGGCGATACCTAAGATGGAGCCTGTTAAAATTCCAGGAATTGCAAGCGGGACAACATGATGAAAAACGACTTGAACCGAAGAGGCTCCAATACCACGGGCTGCATCCCGTATGGATTGAGGAATAGAACGAAGCGCAATACGCGAAGAGACAATCATGATAGGAAGGAGCATAAGACCTAATGTCAGCCCCCCCACAAGAGAAGAAGAACGGGGAAGTTTAAAAAAGTTTAAAAAGACAGAAAGCCCCAAGAGACCAAAAACAACAGAAGGAACCGCTGCCAAGTTATTGAGATTAATTTCAATCCAACGGCTCACACGTGAATCAGCTGAAAATTCTTCTAAATAGATGGCTGTTATAACACCAATTGGAAGTGAAAATAAGAGCGCAATTCCTAAAACATAAAGAGACCCAATAAGAGCACCATAAATCCCAGCCAATTCTGGTGTCTGGGAATCAGAAAACTTAAAAAATCCCCAATTAAAGCTCAATCGAACACCTTTTTCTTTTTGTAATTTTTCAAGCTGCTCGCATTGAAAATCCGTTAGTCTATAGGCTCTCTTATTTTTAATATCAGACCTTCTTTGGGAATGCTTTAAAAAAGCAGCCGCATCTTTTTGAGCAGGAACCCAGAGGACAACTGTCTGAGGAATTTCTTTTTGATTGAGTGTCTCTTTCAAAAGCATTCGAAGTTCTTTTTGGGCAAGAAGGCTATAGAGACTTTGAATCTGGCGTATTTGCGCCGGCTCCCCAATCATGGGATAAGTAGCATTCAGTGATTCCTTAAACACAAAAGATTTCTCCTTCAGAAAAGAAGGCGAAAGATTTAAAATTTTTGAGACAGGGACGGTCAATTTAAGTTCAACTTTTAAAAAAGCAGGAATTGACCAATAGATGATTGACCCTAATATTCCAAGAAGAAGCGCACATGAAAAAATAACTGAGATCTTTCCACAAGCAAGAAAAAAAGTATTGACGATTTTGCGACGCTTCAATAACCGAGGAGAAATCTCCAAAGGTTTTGGTCTAAAAATTGATGTGGGGGAAAGACCTGGTTTAGCCATACTTTTCCTTAAAGCTCCGCATTACTTTTAAGGCAATCATATTTAAACATAATGTAATAACAAAAAGAACAAGCCCTAAAGCAAAGGCCGCTAAGGTTTGAGGACTATTAAATTCTTGATCTCCTGTTAAGAGATTGACGATTTGAACTGTAACAGTCGTCACAGCTTTTAAAGGATTTCCCGTCATCTGTGCAGAAAGACCCGCAGCCATTACAACAATCATTGTCTCGCCAATGGCACGCGAAAACGCCAAAAGAACAGCGCCGACAATTCCTGGAAAAGCCGCAGGTAAAACAATATGGCAAATCGCCTCCGTTGAAGTAGCCCCCATTCCGAGAGCTGCTTCTTTTAAGGATTTAGGGACAGCTCTTATCACATCATCTGAAAGAGAAGAAATGAAGGGAATAAGCATAATCCCCATCACAATGCCAACACCAAGAGCACTTTCAGAAGAAACAGAGATGTTAAACAAATTTCCAATATTTTGAAGAAGGGGTGTAATCATAACAACAGCAAAAAAGCCATAAACAACAGTAGGAACACCTGCAAGCATTTCAAGGAATGGTTTGCAAACAGATCGCGTTGAAAGACGCGCAAATTCTGCCAAATAAATTGCCGAAAAAAGCCCCAAAGGAAGAGCAACGAGAAGCGCAATTCCTGTAATCAGAAGTGTTCCAGAAAACAGCGGCAAAATTCCGAAAGCTTGGGAAGGATTTTTTTTTGCCAGTTGAGGACTCCATTGCGGATTGAAAAAGAAATCTTTGAGAGAAACAATTTCAAAAAATCGCAAAGCATCAAATAAAAGAGACAAAATAATGCCCAGAGACGTTAGAATTGCAATGAGGGCCGTTATAAAAAAAAAGAATTTAACCAATCCCTCAATCACTTTACGTGCCTTAAAATTGGGTTTGATCCGTGAAGAAGCATAAAAAAAGCAGCACAGTGCAAGAAGATTTAAAAAAATCCAAGGAAAATAAGCTCTCATGTCCTCTGAGGCCCCAAATTCTATTGAAAAGGGTAAAAAAGAGAGAATAAGGATAAAAAGAGGAGGGAAAGAGGCCCAAAGAGCGACATAATAGCCATAATAAAGCGGAAGCTCCTTTAAAGATCCTTCGTTTTTAAGTTTTTTGGCATTTCTCTTTCCCATGAAAAATCCAAAAAAAGACCAAGCAACAATACATAATCCAAGAAGAAGCATTTTAAATCCCTGTTCCTATTCTTTACTTATATGAAATTTTCTTTTGGATCAAAAGAAAAAATTAAGAAAAAAAGGCCTATTTCTGAAAAAATAGATTTAGCTCACACCTTCTCCACAGCTCTTATAACTTAAAAAATCAGATGTTTTAATTTTATGTTTTTGATACACCTTCTGCCTACAGTATGTTATTAACTCTTTAAAAAATTCTTAAAATCATTTTTCTTTCTCTTGAATAAGATTGGATTTCATGGTTAAAAAAGAAAAGTCTCTTTTTTATCATTTTTTTAAAGAAAGCGTTTTTACATGTTAAAACTTTCTCAAATTTTTTCAAGAAAAAGAACGCGTCAGGATGTCCAACGGTGGACTGGGGCTTCCCTCGCGCCCTCTTTCGTTATTCTAATTATTGCTTTTGCTCTCTGGTTTATGCCGCCTCCGAGCGGTCTTGAGATTGGAGCTTGGCATCTTTTGATTATTTTCTTGGGAACAATTATTGGAATTATTTTAAAACCTCTTCCCATGGGCGCGATTGCAACGATTGGATTGAGTCTTTGCGTCATCACAAATTTGATTCCGCTTCAACAATCTTTATTAAGCTTTAGTTCGCCTATAGTATGGCTGGTTTTATCAGCTTTCTTCATAGCCCGAGGTTTCGTTAAAACGGGTCTTGGGTCACGTATCGCTTATTATTTTATGACTTTTCTTGGAAAAAACAGCCTTGGACTTTCTTACGGTCTTGTTTTAACGGATTTCTTATTATCTCCTGTGATTCCAAGCAACACGGCACGTGGGGGCGGTATTATTTTCCCAATTGTCCAATCACTTTCCAATGAATATGGAAGTTCTCCTTCTACAAACTCTCAACGAAAAATTGGTGCTTTTTTAACTCAAGTTGCTTTTCAATCAAACCTTGTTACAAGTGCCATGTTTTTAACAGCTTTCGCTGGAAATCCTTTGGCTGCAAAACTTGCAAAAGAAGTGGACGTTGTTTTGAATTGGGGAACATGGGCCATTGCAGGAATTGTGCCAGGCCTTGTTCATCTTGCTCTCTTGCCCCTTTTTCTTTTTTTCATTTACCCTCCAACATTAAAAAAGACACCTGAAGCTCCTCAACTGGCGCGTCAAAAGCTTAAAGAAATGGGACCTCTCTCTTTCCATGAAATTACAATGCTACTTATTTTTGCCCTTCTCCTTGTTCTTTGGATTTTTGGAGGTAATTTTGGCGTTGAACCCACAACAGCAGCCCTTCTTGGTTTATCTCTTCTTCTTTTTACGGGCGTCCTTTCGTGGGAAGACGTTCTGCAAGAAAAAGCGGCTTGGGACACATTTTTTTGGCTCGCAATTCTTCTTTGTCTTGCAGGCGCTCTTTCAGATCAGGGGATCATTAAATGGTTTGGAGCAGGCGTTGAAAACTTTATTGGACTCTTAAGTAAACCTGTTGCATTCAGTATTCTTGCGATTCTTTATTTTTATTGCCATTATTTCTTTGCAAGTGGAACAGCGCATCTGACGTCTCTTTATGTTATGTTCCTTATTGCGATTGTGAGTACCGGTGTCCCCGCGCCTCTGGCGGCCTTTGTTCTTGCTGTCTTTGCAAGCCTCTCTTCTGGATTAACCCATTATGGAACAGGGGCTGCTCCTGTCTTCTTTGGAGGAAATTTTATGCCGGTTCGGACCTGGTGGCGTCTTGGGTTCCTTTGTAGCCTTCTTACGCTCTTCGTCTGGGGTATTGTGGGAGGCGCTTGGTGGAAGTTTTTAGGGTATTGGTAACGGGTATGAAGAAGGCGAAGCTGTGCTTTTATCTTGGTGGATCCCTCTCTTAAAAGGATTTGGAACCGGTGCAAGTCTTATTATTGCAATCGGGGCTCAAAATGCTTTTGTTCTAAAACAAGGGCTTCTTAAAAATCATGTCTTTGTCACAGCTCTTATTTGTGCCCTGATTGACACACTTTTAATTGGGGCTGGTGTTGGAGGATTTGGAGAGCTTGTTTCTTTAAATCCTCTTTTTTTAACACTTACCACATGGGGCGGCGCTGCTTTTCTATTCTGTTATGGCGCGCGATCCTTCTACTCTGTCTTTTCAACTCAAACGCTTGATGTACGGGCCTCTTCAAAGCAGATTTCTCTTAAAGCTACGCTTCTCACTTTATGTGCTTTAAGTTTTTTAAACCCCCACGTCTATCTTGATACGGTTGTCCTTTTAGGAGGTATTAGCGCCCAATTTCAAGGAGAAGGACGCCTCTGGTTTGCCCTTGGGGCAATGACAGCTTCTTTTATCTGGTTCTTTACGCTTGGCTATGGCGCACGGTTTTTAACCCCTCTTTTTAAGAAACCAATTGCTTGGAAAATTTTAGATTTTCTAATTGGATGCACAATGTTTGGGATTGCCATTTCCTTACTCTATCCAGCTCTATGTTCTTGAAGTGTAAGATTAAAAAAATAATTAAACTTAAGCCCTAAATTCTCTTAATGTAAAAAAGTCTGTTTAAAGCGCATAAAATATATGATAAAAATCAGAAAATTTTACTTATAAAAAGGATGCTGTTTGATAAGACTCCCCATTGGACACAGTGATTCTAGAAGCATTATTGATGAAAAGTTTACCTTTTTTGATAAGACGCTCTTCATTAAAAAAGTAATTAATGAACGCGCGAAGGTTATTTTAATTACGCGCCCGCGTCGATTTGGAAAAACCCTCAATCTCACCATGCTTGAGTATTTTTTTGCCGAAAAAGTTTATTCTATTCCGACAAAAGGACTTTTTGACGGGCTTAAAATTTCTCGTGAGACTCTCTATGAAGAGTATCAGGGACAATTTCCTGTGATTTTTGTCTCTTTTAAAGATGTCAAAGCAGAGAGTTTTGAAAAAGCTTACGAACAGATCTCCTCACTTTTTATCCATCTTTATGCTGAATTTTCTTATCTTGAAAAGAGTGACTCTCTTTCAGAAACTCAAAAAGCTTTTTTTTGTCGGATTCTAATACGGGAAGGAGATAAATCGGATCTTATAAAAGCTTTGCAAGTTCTTATAGAATGCCTTTTTGCCCATCACAAAAGGAAGCCCATTGTCCTTATTGATGAATATGATACACCGATTCATTTTGGGTCTCATAAGGGGGTTTTATGATGAAATTCTCTCATTCTTTCGAAACTTTTACATTGCGAGTTTTAGAGATAATCCCTGTCTCTTTAAAGCTGTTCTTAAAGGGATATTAAATGTTGAACGGGAGAGTTTATTCCCTGATTTTAATCGCTCATTAGAAATCTCCTCTGTTTTAAGTTCAAAATTTAGCTCTTGTTTTGGATTTACGGAAAGTGAGATTGAAGAACTTTTAAATCAAGCGCATCACATTGAAAAAATGAAAGAGATTAAAGATTGGTATGAAGGGTACCATATGAACCACACCGTTGTTTATAGCCCTTGGTCGATGGTTAATTTTATTCAAAAAGAATGGGAACTGCGACCCTATTGGGTCGATAGGGCCGATAGTGGACTGATTAAAACACTTTTTGCAGATTCCCCCCCTTCTTTTAAAGATGAGATTGCGGATCTTCTTCAAGGAAAGAGGGTTGAAGAGATGATTGATGAAAATGTGGGGTTTTCAGAGGTGAACACGCCTCTCTTGATTCGAAGCTTGTTTTTGAAGACAGGATATTTAACAGCCTTACATTATCTCTATCTTCTTGGTGCTCCTCTCTGTCAGCTTGCCATTCCCAATAAAGAAGTAAGCTTTTTGTTTCAACGGATTATTGAAGGGTGGTTTGTCCAAAATTATGGTCTTGAATGGTATCAGCAGTTTTTAAATTCTCTTTTGACTGGGGATATAGAAAAGTTCTCCGCAGAATTAAAAGAGCTGATGGATCATACGGTGAGTATCCATGACACTGGAAGAAGTCCAGAGGCTTTTTACCATGGACTTATGATTGGGCTCACAGCAAGTCTGCATGGATCCCCCCTTTATGAAATCCGATCCAACCGTGAAAGGGGATCTGGCCGGTATGATTATGCGATTATAGCAAGAGAACCTCAGACGCTCAGTATTCTCATGGATTTTAAGCGGGTTCAGGAAGGGGAGGACAAAACGCTCTCTCCTCTTGAGAGGGAAGATTTACTCAAACAAACAGCCGAGGAAGCACTTATTCAAATAACGCAAAAAGCTTATTATGCCGAGATTCAACAACGCGGACTTACACGTCTTTTAAAAATCGGTCTTGCGTTTTCTGGGAAGAAGTTTTGTCTTGTGCATGAAATTTGTGAATGATCCTCATATAAAGATTCCGTTTAAGTTTAATTTAAGATATGATAAAAATCAGTAAACTTTATGTATGAAGAGGATACCCTTTTATGAGACTCCCGATTGGAGAAAGTGACTTTAGAACGATTATTGAGGAGAAGTTTAATTTCGTCGATAAAACCCTTTTTATTAAAGAAGTGATTGAGGAAGGCCCTAAAGTTATTTTGATTACGCGTCCGCGCCGATTTGGAAAGACCCTCAACCTTTCGATGCTTCAATATTTTTTTGCGCCTGAAGTGAGAGGTATTCCGACGAAAGGACTTTTTGAGGGGCTTAAGATTTCTCAAGAACCTCTCTATGAAGAATACCAGGGAAAAATTCCTGTGATTTCTCTTTCTTTTAAAGATGTCAAAGAAGATAGCTTTGAGAAGGCCTATGATAAAATTTACGAAATTATCGTAGGTCTTTATAAAAATTTTTCTTATTTACAAAAAAGCGATATTTTTTCTGAAGAGTTCAAATTTTTGTATAACTGTCTTTTAAAGAGAGAAGCAAATCAAGCACAACTTGAAAATTCTCTTAAAGAACTGACAGAATACCTGTTCGCGTATCATAAAACACCCCCTCTTATTCTTATTGATGAATATGACACTCCTATCCATGCGGGGTATCTTAATGGATTTTATGACAAAATTGTCTCTTTCTTCCGAAACTTTTTCAGTGTGAGTCTTAAAGATAATCCGTGTCTTTATAAAGCCGTTCTTACGGGGATTTTGCGTGTATCGCGGGAAAGTTTGTTTTCTGGCCTCAATCATTTAGAGGTCTATTCTGTTTTAAATTCCAAATTTAGCTCTTATTTTGGATTTACAGAAGGCGAGGTTGAAGGTCTTTTGCATCAAGCTCAGATGGATGACAAAATAACCGAGGTTAAGGATTGGTATAATGGGTATCACATGTCCGATGAAACGGTTTACAATCCGTGGTCAATTATTAATTTTATTCAAAAAGGAGGGGTGCTTCAGCCTTATTGGGTGAATACATCCGATAATGAGCTCATTAAAACACTTCTGACAGGATCAAGTTTTTCCTTCAAAGATGATTTTGAAGGACTTTTGCAAGGAACTTCAAGAGAGGAAACGATTGATGAAAACATTGTTTTTTCTGATCTGGATAAAGGGGATGAAAGTGCGATTTGGAGTTTGTTTTTGATGACTGGATATTTGACGGCTCTGAATCATCAAATAACCTTCAGAGGAGATTCTTTATGTC
>JAFEBT010000031.1 GCA_018242545.1 Pseudomonadota bacterium | reverse complement strand
CTCAATATCTCTTCTCTCTCCTTCTTTGTCAATTTAATTGATGACACGCCCTAATACTGGAAAAGAACCTGTAGAAAACAATGTTGCGACCTCTTTATCCCCCATATGAGCAAGGGTAAGAGATAAGCTTCTTAAGGAAGAAAGCCTCCCGGTTGCTTGTAGAGCATCTACTCCGAGACGATCCACAGTCAATAATCTCAAAGTTAAGGCTTCTAATTGAGGACATAAAGAAAGAAGGCTTGAGACAGGACGCACCATTGTGCCACGTTCTTTTTCGATGCCTTCTATGTCAATAGAAGAAGTAATTGCATTTACTATATGAACACAACGCGGTGAAAGTTGGGACCCTGTGCGCCTAGAGGCTGCCTGTGCCGCGGCTTCAGGAAGGCTGTAAACCGCATGTTTATAAGTCCAAGGTTTACCAAAATTAGCAAAAAAATCATTTATAACTGCTGCGTCATCAAAGGAGTCAGAAGTCACTTTTCGTACTTGCTGAGAGAATATATGTCCATCTATTCTTACTGATAAGGTATCACCTTCAAGGGAATCACTGAGTTGATCTGCGAGAGCTTTTGCTGAATAATGGTTCTTTATATAAAAGCTTTTAGCGGGACCATAGGTTCGAGGTGTTCTCTCTTCTTCAGCAGCCGCGGCACCGCCTGACATTGCAAAAGAAGAACCAGAAATAAGGCTTGTTCCGAGAAGTAAAACTGAACAAACTTTAGATAATGTTTTCATAATATATTTCCTTAATTATAATTTAATTTGAGAAAAAGTTAAAAGAACATGTATATTATGTAGGGTTTTTAGAAGAAAATTTCAAGGTAATTTATTTTTATATATTTGTTTTTTTGTTAGGAGAGAAGTTTTTGATTTAAGGCGTGTCAATTTTTGGGGGAAGTTGTTCTAAAAGTTTTTGAGAATTTAAAGAAAAATTTCTTATAACCTGTCCGGATTTACCAAGAGGAGGCATAACTTTATGATCAAGAGAAATCTCAAGCCCTCCTGCATTTCCAATTGTTAAATAAGCGTCATCTCCTGAAGGAAGTTTATAAAATTCTCCTGGTTGCATTATTTTTGTGTAACTTGGAACACCAGAAGCATTTGTAATCTGAACCCATACACGTTCTTTTGCCGTCAACAGGATTTCGGGAGGGGCAGCAGGAGAAGAAAGAGAAGAATCTTCTTCAGAAGGCGAAAGCGGGCTTGCGGAGGATTCTGAAGGATTTTTTTCTGAAGGAAAGTCTTCAATGGACGAAGTTTCAGTGAGGGAAGTTTCGGTAGAGCTCTCGGGGGATGAAGAGGCGTTATTATTTTGATCAGGAGATAACAAAGGAGTGTGATCAAAAGAAGGCTCTTTGGTTTCAGAGGAAAGGCTAGGCAAAGAGGAAGGAAGTTCAATTGTTTTGACTGGGGTAGAATTTAAAGGTTGTGGGGAAGGGGGAAGAGAGGAATTAAAAAGGGAAGACATATCTGAGTTAAAATAAATCCAAAGCCCAATGCCCAAAATGATGATTATGAGACCAATGAGATAACTTAGATAAGACGGCGTGCTTTTTTTAGGAAGAGCATCTGGAAAAGAAGAGAAATCAGGTTCTTTACTTGTATTATTTTCTTTTTGATACTCAAGGAGAATTGAGTCTTTATCGAGCTCTAAGTAGGTTGCATAACTTTTGACGAATCCGAGGGTATAAACACGCTCAGGAAGATTTTCTGTATCTCCCTCTTCAATTGCTTTTAAAAAAGCTTTTCGAATACAAAGCTGTTGAGAGGCTTTGTCGAGGGGAATTTTATGCTCTTCTCTTTTTTTTCTGAGTAAGGCTCCTATAGGACTTGAAGACGTATTTGAGATGTTTTTATCTTCTACTTCACGTGCAGGTACGGACATTTTTTTATTTTTCATGAAGAAACCATTATATTTTTTATTTACGAATGTATGTTTCTGAAACTCGAATTATAACAATAATATAAAATGAAAAGCAAAGAAACACTTTCTTTCATAATTCAGCTTAAAATAAATTTATAAGAAAGATGAATCTTGAAAAAAAACGATGTACCATGCTTTGTAATTCTTAAATATTATCTGCTTATCTTTGATTTTCAGAAGATGTAGATATTTATCGTGGCTTGTTTAAAATATATTTTTATGTCATGAGTAGAAAAAAGAGTTATGTATTTGAACTTTATGATGATGATAAAGAATTTTTTTTGTTATGATGAATGGGTCTTAAAAAAACAAAAATAAAAGGTGTAAGGCGTAGATGATCCTTTTTCATTCTTATCCAAACTTATCTCATAAAATAAATAACCTCAGAGCGATGTCCGCGCTCTTTGTGCTAATTTATCACTACTTTATTTTCTTTTTTACGGCTCAAGGACTCTCTGCGCTCTATTCAGTCTTCACGCCGCTTGAATTTCCGAATCAAGATTTAATTCAAATGGTAAAAGATTTTCCTTTTGATCTTGGAAAATTTGCAGTGGCTGAATTTTTCTTAATTAGTGGATTTCTTGTTCCATCCTTAATTGAGAAGTACCCCACCCGTGCTTCCTTTTTTAAAAATCGCTTTTTCCGCTTGTGGCCTATCTACGCTATTGGGCTTGCAATAAATATTATATTTATTTGGGGCGCATGCCTTTATAATGGTTTGGATTTTGTTCATACTTTAAAGTCGGTTATTGCTTCTTTTTTCTGCGTACGTGATTTTTTAGGGTACCCTTTTATTACAGGAATTGTGTGGACTTTTGAAATTGAGGTAAAATTTTTTCTTTTTTGCCTTGTGGTCTATCCTTTGATTCAAAGGCCTTCTCCACGCGGGCTTCTATTCTTAAAAACGTTTCTCTTTTTTGGGTGCTTTTATTTAGCTTCTCTTTTGTATGAAGATCAAAAGACACATTTTTATGCCTATCAGTTTTTTAAAATTTTAAGTAATAACCTAAATTATTTTTGTTTTTTGCTGATTGGGATGTGCTTTTCTTTTTTTCTTTTAAAAAAAATCTCTCAAAAAGTCTTTATTACTTTTTGTATTCTAACCTCTCTTTTCTTTCTTATTGAAAGTTATTTAATTTTTACGCCTGTTGTTTGGTTTCGTATAGTTTTTAGTTTTTTTCCGGCCCTTTTTCTCTTTATTTGGTATATTGCAAAAAGTGAACCTCATAAATCCCATCATGTTCCGATTTTAAGGGAAATTTCTGAAATGAGTTACCCTCTTTATTTGATTCATGCAATTCCAGGATATATTATTATGTATATTTTGTATGATTATGGTTTTTCTCTTCCCATCGGGATCATCGTTGCCTGTCTTATGTCTTATGTTCTTACATATGTTGTTCACCATTATATGGAAAAACCAATTCGGAATAAATGGAGCCGTAAAGGAAATACGTTTTTAAAGAAATAGGAAAAATCTAAAACGTTGGAAGAACACAAAAAAATTAATCCCTTAAAGTTTTCTTATTAATTTTTTAAAAGAAAAAAAATGAAACGTTTTATACTCTTTTTTTATTCAGTTCTCTGATTATGGGGGGAAGTGAAAGCCGTTTTTCGGCTCAAGCAGGGGGATGCTTGAGTAGAGGTGGATATGAAGAAATTAAGCCAGAAAAGCATAAGTCAGGAAAGTTAAAAAACACAGAAAAGCCTGAAAATCCGGGAAAATCTGATGCAAATCCTTTCGCGTATAAGGACATTTATTAACGAAGAAGATGAAGAGGAGACGTTGGTCATTCAAGAAGAGGAAGACTCAAAAAAATTTGGAATTTTATATCAGAGAAAGAATATCTTTAATTTTACTTTTCTTGATTTTGGGAGTCAAATTTGTAAAGCAAAAACAGAGTTTGGCAAAAATACGCTTCTTAAGATTGATCTTTTACAGTTTTATCCAAAAAAGTTCTGATAGTGGGGTAGAAGCTTTCTTAAAAAAAATAGAAAATGATTTAAATGCTATGAAAACGTCTTCAAGTCCAACAAAAACATTCTATTTTAAAGAGATTTCAGGCCCTGATAGACAGCAAAGATGTGATTTTCTTATTCTTGATGGGTGCAGACGTGCTCTTAAAATAGAATTTCATCCTCAACATCTTAAGCCGGTATAGGAAATATATTCCTTTTTTTAGACGGCAAGACCTAAATTTTGATGGGCATAGCGTTTAATTTTTTTCCGAAGAGAATGGTCGCTTGAAGAGAGAAGAGGCTCTAAAAAGAGAGAAATAAGCTCTACATCAAGATTTTGGATCATTTTTTTTATGGATAAAAAACAAGATGGATTCAAAGAAAGTGTTCTAAAGCCTATGCCTATAAGAGCAAGTGCTTCAATAGGATGAGAAGCCATTTCACCACAAAGACTAATCGGTTTTTCATAATTTCGACAGACATCAAGGATATACTTCAAAAAAGACAAAAATCCAGGTGAAAGAACATCATATCGGTTATAAAGTTGTGGATTGCATCGATCGGAAGCAAAAAAGAATTGAAAAAGATCATTGCTTCCTATGGAAATAAAATCAACATGTTGGATAAATTTTGGAAGTTGCCAAGCAAGCGCTGGAACCTCAAGAGTGATGCCGCATTTAAGAGAATTAGGTGTTGCTCTGTTGAAAGAGAGCTCTCTTTCGATCTCTTGATGAACAATTTTTTTAGCAAGTTCAAATTCAACATACTCACTAACCATTGGAAACATAAGATAAAGATCTTTTCCTTGAGCTGCACGAATAAGAGAACGTATCTGATGTTTCAGAAGGGAAGGACGATCTAAGAGAATGCGTAAGGCTCTCCAGCCAAGGAGCGGATTCGCATTCTCAGGATGGTTAAAATAAGGAAGAGGTTTGTCTCCCCCAATGTCAAGGATTCTAAATAAAATAGGCTTATCTTGGGCAAGATCAAAAATTTTCTTGTACATACGTGTTTGGGTGGGAACGTCTGGAAATTCCCCTTCAAGCATAAAGGGAATTTCGGTTCTAAAAAGGCCGATACCATCGGCATTAAATGTTGAAAGGTGGTTAAGATCAAGAGAAAGGCCCGCGTTTAATAAAAGAGAAACCGGAACACCATTTTTTGTGGTAAGTTGCAGTGGAGTAGAAGGAGAGGGGGCTATTTTCTGAGAAGTTGTTTTAGAAATAGTATAAGCTTCTATTTCTTGAGTATAAGTATTTAAAATGTATTCTGCTGGGTTTATATAAGCAAATCCAGAGGTTGCATCCACAATCACGTTTGATCCCTCAGAAATTTGTGTGAGAGCGTGCGATGTCCATCCAAGAATTGGAATTCCAAGAGCTCTGCCAATGATGGCAACATGGGATGTCGCTGATCCTTCTTCTAAGATAATTCCTTTAAGATGAGGATGGGTGTAGTCTAAGAGCTCTGCAGGCCCAAGACTTTTAGCGACAAGAATAAAATCAATGTCGAGATTTTTAAGGGAAGATATTTTTTTGTCTCCAACGAGGACACTCAAAAGCCGATGGGTAACATCTTCAATATCATAAAGAAATTCAATCGCGAACGATTCATGGCTTGAGAGAAGTTTGAACTTAATATCAGACAGAACCTTTTCGAGGGACGACTCCGCAGTAAGTCCAGTATTAATGGCATCGTGAATGCTTTGAATCCATCCTTTATCTTGAGAAAACATGTGATAAGATTTAAGAATATCCAAGGGAGACTGAAGGTGTTCATTTTTTTCAAGATTATCTGTAAGGTTATTTAAAGTCTCTTCAAGCGTGGCATTAAAAGAATCTAAAGCACTTTTTAAACGCTGAATTTCATAAGAAGGATTATCTGACAATATTTTATGAGAAATGTTTTCAGGTTTATAAAAATATGGTTTTCCAATCCCAATACCTTGAGATAAAGAAATTCCAGAAATTTTATGAGAAATTACATCTGATTCTAAAGAGGATGTTTGAGAAATGGATTGGACAACAATTTCTGAAAGTGTGATTGCAACTGTTTCAAGATATTCTATTTCTTCTTCTGAAAAACTTTTTCTTTCTTTGTGCTTAATAAATAAGGCGCCAATACATCTTCCTCCTCTTAAGAGAGGAATCCCTAATATTGTTTTAAATTCAGCTTTATAGACCCCAAATTTTGGATGTTTTGAAAGATCTTCAATATAAACAGGAATTTTATTTTGAAAGAGTGCACTTAAAATACCATCTTCAGAAGAGAGTATTTTCTTATAAAAGCCTTCGGATCGTATTCCCTTATGGTCAACTAAAATAAATTCTTGAGAAACATGGGGGTTCATTCTATAAAGTGATACTGTGTCAGATGCAAAGGCAGCATGAATACACCGCAAAATGTAATCTCGTTTTTTATCGGACGATAAAGTTCCTGCCATAATGTCTTTTAAAAGACGAATTAAACGGCGTGGTAGATTTTGATTTTTATCTGACATAAATTTCCTTAAATGGCGTATTAATTGGAAGAAGAGTGTGTCCGTGTCTCAAGTGCGTGATAAGCTTGAGCCAGCAGTTCTTGGATGATGTCATGTGTTGATTGTTCTTGACATACCATGCCAACACTTTGGCCAGCCATAAGGGATCCATTTTCAATGTCTCCTTCTACGACTGCTTTCCGTAAGGTTCCTGCCCAATAATGCTCGATTTCGAGTTGAGCTGTTTTAAGATCAATAAGACCTTTTTCATATTTATCAATTGCATTTTGTTGTGCGATTAAGAAAGAACGTGTCGCACCATTTGAGAGAGATCTGACGGGAATAACTGGGAAACGGGCATCAATTTGAACAGAAACTAGAGCATCTCGAGCATTGGCACGAATGAAAGCTTGTTTGAAATTTTGATGTGCGCGCGATTCAAAAGCGCAGACGAAACGTGTGCCAAGTTGACATCCGGAAGCACCCATTTCAAGATAGGAAATCATCATTTCTCCTCGGCCAATTCCCCCTGCAATGAAAATGGGAAGATCTTTGGCGAGAATAGGTAAGATTTCTTGAGCAAGAACACTTGTTGAAACAGGTCCAATGTGACCTCCGGCTTCATTTCCTTCCAAAATAAGAGCATCTGTCCCATTTTTTATAAGTTTTTTTGCAATAATGAGCGCTGGTGCAAAGCAAATAACGCGAATCCCAGCTTTCTTGAGCGTATTAATAGAAGGAGCAGTTGGAAGACCACCTCCTAAAACGGCATGAGATACTTTTGTTTCAATGAGCACATCCATGAGTTCTTCAAATTGCGGATGCATCGTAATAAGATTTACGCCAAAAGAATGCTTTGTCAGGGATTGGGTCGCTATTATCTCTTGTTTTAGAAGATCTGGAGACATTGCTCCACAGGCAAGAACACCAAAACCACCTGCATTTGAAATTGCAGAAACAAGATTTCTTTCAGAAACCCAAGTCATTGCGCCTCCTAAAATCCCATAGCGTGATTTTAGAAAGTCACATCCTCGTTGCCACAAGATTTGAAGTTTTTCTTGAGGGGATGAAGGATAAGATGCTGGGTTTTGTGCCAAGGAAGAAGGCATTTTCATCCTAAGGTTAAAGGGGTTAAAAGGTTAATCTCTTTTCAAAACATTCATAAGATGATAGCCTCAGGCGTACTTGTCAATCTTTTTGGATAAAAATTTGGATAAAAAAATGACCTCCTCTCTGAATCTCAAAGAAATTAACCATTTTAGAAAATTATCTGACCTTTGGTGGATAGAGGGAGGACCTTTTTCGATGCTCCATCGTTTGAATCCCTTGCGGGTTCAATATATTAAAGACTGGGTAGGCGGGGATTTAAAGGGATTAAAAATCTTAGATGTGGGATGTGGGGGAGGGATTTTAGCAGAACCTCTTGCGCGTCTTGGTGCGGATGTTACAGGACTGGATGTTATCCCTGAAAACATAGAAGTAGCCTCTTTTCATGCAAAAGAAGAAAACCTTGATATTCAGTATTATGCAACCACGCTCGAAGCGTATCTTAAAACTAGCTCTTTAAAATTTGACGTGGTTCTTGCTCTTGAGGTTTTAGAACATGTCGAAAATCCAAAATATTTTTTAAAAGCGTGTGGCTCAGCCTTAAAGCAAGAAGGGTCTTTATTTGTATCAACATTTCATAGAACGATTAAATCTTACCTTTTTGGGATTGTAATGGCAGAGTATATTTTAAAGTGGGTTCCAAAAAACACACATCACTGGACGCATTTTTTAAAACCTTCTGAAATTTATGAGGCTTTGAGAGAGGACAACTTTATATTTGAAGATCTTGTTGGGGTGACCTACGACCTTTGGGCCAGTAAGTGGAAAATTTCCCAAGATACAGGCATAAATTATATGGGCGTTTTGAAGCGAAAAGTATATTGATAAGGACCTTGGCTCTTTGTTAAAAGAAAAATAGATTAAAAGATTAGGAATAATGAAATGACAGAAAAGTTGGCAAAAAGTGCCCAGAGTGTTCAAGAGGCTCTCAACCAGAAAGGATTGCAATGCACTGTAAAGATGCTGTCTCAAAGCACACGGACAGCAGAAGAGGCGGCTGCAACACTCAATTGTGATGTTTCCCAAATTGTAAAATCACTGATTTTTAAAACAAAAAAGACTCAAAGCCCTCTCTTAATTCTTGTTTCTGGTCCGAATCGCGTAAATGAAAAATGTATCGAATCTTATCTTGAAGAGGAAATTACAAAGGCGGATGCTGACTATACGCGAGAGGTAACAGGCTTTGCAATTGGTGGAATCCCACCGATAGGACATGCCCAAAAAATTGATCTCATTTTTATCGATGAAGATCTCTTAAAATTTGACACTTTATGGGCAGCCGCGGGAACCCCAAATTCTGTCTTTAGCATAAAAGGAAAAGATTTGTGTCTTCTAACGGAAGCAAAAGTTGTTTCTGTCAAATAAAGGAAAGAGGAAGGATTAAAAATGTCATTTGAAAATAAACTTGTTGCTCTTGTGAATAAAGATATTGAAATTGGTGTTGCCATGAACGCAATTGCGCATATGACACTTGGGTTTGGAGCAAATTTAAAAAAAGATCTCTTAAGATTGAACGATTATATTGACAAAGATGGGAATATTTATCCAAATATATCCCAAATGCCTTTTATAATTTTGCGTGGAAAATCAAGTGAAATCCGGAAAGCTGTTCAAGCTTCAAAGGAGCAGAAAATTCAGTTTGGCGTCTTTCTGAATACAATGACAGGTGGAACCTATCAAGAACAACTCGATAATACTCATCAAACAAAGGAAGAGGATTTAATTTATTATGGCGCTGTTTTATTTGGGCCCTGGGATGCGGTGAGTCTTATTACCAAAAGGTTCTCTCTTTATCGTGGATAAAGATAAAAAATGAATTGTATTTTTATCTTTTAATAGACTGAAACGATATTTGATGTACTGTTTTTTCTTTAAAAGAACGTTATAAGTTAAATTTCCAAAAAAAAATTTGAAATTTCATAGAACAGTGCTCAATAAGCCAACTGGGACGAGATGCTTTATAAACCCAACAGGCTTGGAAGAAAATTTTAGAAATTATGACTTATGGTGTGTCCTTTGAAGAATGCGATAAACGAGATGTTTTCCATTCTTTAAAACTTGTTTTCAAAGAAGAGTTTTGTTTTCTAAAAATGGCATATTCTTGATAGCCTTGAATCATTTCACGATATTCTTTGAGGAGTGCATTTGATCTTTCTTGGTCATTTCTATCTTGAAGATCTTTTATGTAAGTTTCAATTTTTAAGCATAATTTAAGATCTTCAGTGGGTGATCCTATATAGCCGCTATCGCTTAATAAGTGATGCGTTGAAAAATCTATCCATGCAAAAAAACGAGAAATCAGTACTTTTCTTACGATATCATCTTTAGGGTTTAAATATAATGAACGTTCTAAAGCTGTAAAATATTCGTCTTTTAGATTTAGGCCGCCTTCAGTATTAAAATAAAACAGGCCCAGCCACTTGAAAGGCTCAGAGTTTTGTGGTTCATCAATAATCCATTGTGTCAATATGGGTAGACTGTCTTTTCTCTTTAAGATAGCAGGTGGAGATAAATGAGGCTTCCATCTCCATTCATCTTCTGGATCATTTTCTAACCAATATATATATTTTTGACAAATCAAGTGTATAAGCTGACGTTTTTTTGCCTCAGAAAAGCTTTCCATAAAAGCAATAAAGTCAAGATATTTTTGAGTTGCTTGTTTTTGAAAATCAACAACCTCCTTTCGAGAAGCTCTTTCTCTTAGTTTGATTACCTCTATAGACATTTGGAGATATTCTATGAGAAGGAAATAATCTTCATCCACTTTCAATTCTTGATAAAATTCAACGAGATGCCCAGTATCAGTGGGTGGGTGGGTAAAGCTTCTACGCTTGAATTTTAGAGGCTTGGAAGGAGGAAACAGGTGTCGATCGATAAGTATCATGGTTATTTCCCTTAATGTATTGATGTCAATCTCTTAAATAAAAATTTTAATGTCTCCAAAAAGTCGGTGTAAAAAGAATCAAAATTGTCAAAAGCTCAAGGCGGCCTAAAAGCATCGCAAAGGTCAAAATCCATTTGGCTTCATTTTTAAGAGAAGCAAAAGTTCCTGTTGGTCCAATGATATTCCCCAGGCCTGGCCCAACATTTCCAAGAGAACTTGCTGCTGCTGAGAGAGCTGTAACAAGGTCCAGGTCAGTCAGAGCAAGAGCCGCTGCAATAGCCGCAAAAGAAAATCCATAAAGCGTAAAAAAGGTTAAGACGGAAAGTGTAATGGATTCTGAAATGGGATGTTTGTTATAGATTGGAATAAAAATACCATGGGGGAGTCTTAAAAGTTTAAGATGTGTGCGGGCAATTAAGCAAAGAACTTGAAAGCGAAATATTTTAATGCCTCCGCTTGTTGATCCTGTGCATCCACCACTAAACATTAAGAAAAAAAAGAGAACAACTGGGAACCCACCCCAAGTACTATAGTCACCTGTTATAAAGCCCGTTGTTGTAATAATAGACGCAACACTGAAAGAGGAATTGAGAAGACTTTGCGCAATGGGTTGATTGTTGACGGTAACATTCCAAAGGCTTAAGAGAGCAATGCACGTTCCTAAAACATACAAATAAGCACGCATTTGAGCATCTTGCCAAAGAACCCTGGTCTCACCACGGCTAAAACGAATAAATAGAATTAATGTGCTTCCTCCAATAATCATAAAAATAATGAGAATAATTTGAAGGAGAGTATTATTAGAATAAGCATTAATAGAATTATTATGGGTGGAAAAACCTCCTGTTGAAATGGTGGAAAGCCCATGACAAAGAGCATCAAAAGGTGTCATTCCTGCCAGATTTAAAAGAAGAATGCAAACGATGATAAGAAAAGAATATATCATGAAAATAGCAGAGGTAATTTGAGAAACGCGCGGAAGTATTTTTTCAGAACGATCAGAAAATTCACTGTGAAAAAGATGCATTCCACCAATACGTAAGAAGGGAAGAATCGTAAGAGCCATAACGATGATTCCAATACCTCCGATTCCTTGGAGCAGGGCACGCCATAAAAGAAATCCTCTTGAGACATGATCAAGGTTAGTTAAAATTGTAGAGCCAGTTGTTGTAAGGCCAGAAGTTGATTCAAAAACGGCATCTGTAAAAGTCAAAGAAAGCGTTTGAGATAAAAAAAAAGGCAAGCTGCCTAATAAGCATAAGGTAATCCAGCTTAAAGCTGTTAATAAAAAGACTTCCTGAGTTCGCAGTGTAATAGGTTCATCAGAATGGGTGGAGAAAATAAATAAAAGACTTATAACAGCCCCAATAATCCCAGCAAGAGCAAAAGATTGCCACTCTTGGGTACTATCACGCAGTTCAAGAAGCATTGGAATCGTCATAAGGCAGGATAAGACGAAGACTAAAAATCCAATGATAAAGAAGATAGGCCTAAAAGTAATCATGTCCTTTTAATGAAGTGAGGTTGTTTGATAAGGGCTATCAAGAGAGAAAGGTGGAATTTCAATGGAAAGTTCTTTTCCATTTTCCGTAAGCATTATATAGTTCCCGGCCATGATTCCTGAAGGCGTTGAAAGGGGAGTTCCACTCGTGTATTCAAAAGGTTCATGAGGAATCAGAGTGGGTGTTTGTCCAATAACGCCCTCTCCATAAAATTCATGAAGTTTTCCCATAGAGTCTGTGATTTTCCAATGGCGTCCAATGAGCCTAACAGATTCTTTTCCTAAATTTTCAAGGCGAATACGATAAGCCCACATATAATGGTGTTGAGAAGGATCAGATTGTTCCTCAAGATAAATGACATCAACATTAACCATGATATTATGGGTTGTTTTTGTATACATCTCTGACTTTTCCTTTTTAAAACTTTATTATAGAACTAATTTTGTAAGAACGCTAAAAAATTAAGTCAAATAATAAGAAATAAATTATTAGAACATTGTTTTTGCAAAAATAAAGAAGAAAAATCACAAGGATTTTAATTTTTTTAAAATCATTTTTTAAAATGACATCTGCAGAAAAACAACGAAATTCTTTTAAAGTCTTAAATTAAGGAAGAGGATAAAACATTTTTCTTTTTTTTCTTGACTTATGATGCAGAAAAAAGGCTATTTTAAAAAGGAACAAAAAGTTGAGTCTAAAAAGGTTTGAAATTCGGAAACCCTGAAACATGTACGGAAACAGAGACAGATCTTTAATAAAAGGATGGCGATGGCAAAAATAGTTTGCCCTTTGCTCTTGCTTTTCTTAAATTTTTCTTTTTCTAAAGAGGTCTCTGATGTCAACGCGTTCTAAAAACATATTCATTGGTTTGCTCGTCTCTATTTTTTTGGGGTTTATTGTTTATGAACTCAAAAAACCTCATTCCACACTTCCAATTATAACGATCGCCAATTACGGGCCACACTCATCCTTAGAAGAAACAATACGTGGAATCAAAGAAGGTCTTGAGGAAAAAGGTTTTAAGGAAAATGAGACAATTTCTTTTAAAATTTCCCATGTCAATTTTGATCATTCTCTTATCCCTCAAATGATTTCAAACATGATGGCCCATAATCCTAAGATTATGGTTGCTCTTTCCACGCCTATTGCGCAAGTGCTTAAAAATAGTCAAAAAAATGTTCCTATTGTTTTTTCAGCAATTACGGATCCCGTAGAATCGGGGCTCGTTCGTTCTGCTGATAAATCTCATGAAAATGTAACAGGCTCCTCTGATCAACAAGATCTTGAGCTTTTCTTAATATTTGCAAAAGATCTTTTGCCAAATGCAAAGAGAGTTGGAATTATGCGTGCAACGGCAGATGCAAATGATTTTGCTCTTGTCCGGCTTATGGAAAAGGCGGCTCAAAAATTAGGATTTAAAGTTGTTGTTGTCCCTGTGGATCAAGCGCGTGATATTCCTCAACGCATGCAGCTTTTTAAAGATAAAGTTGATTTTATTTATGTTGGAACAAGCGGCCCTATTCAGCCCGCTCTTCCAACTATTGTTGCAGAAGCGGATCGCATGAATATCCCTGTTTTTAATGCCGATTCAGAAGCTGTTTATAAAAATCAGGTCTTGGGGAGTTTTGGTGTTACGTATTATCAAGTCGGACGTAATGCCGCTCTCCTAATTGATCAACTTTTAAAAGGAAAAAACATTTCTGATGTTCCTCCCCTTTATCCTTCTCCTCAAGATCATCATGGATTCATAAGTAAAAAACGGGCAGAAAAGCTTGGAATTACGAATCTCAACAGCACAATTAACATCACAGTTATTGAGTAGAATTATGTTAAGTTTGTCAAAAGTTTGTAAATCATTTCCCGAATGCGTTTCTCCTGTTTTAAAAGAGATTGATTTTTCTGTAGAAGAAGGGGAATTTTGTATTATTATTGGCTCTAATGGTTCTGGAAAGTCTACGCTGCTTAAAACAATTTCGGGCGTACATTCTTGTGACTCTGGAACAATTATACTTGATGGAGAAGACATAACAAATAAGTCTCTTTATCAAAGATCCCATCTTGTTAGTACTGTTACGCAGGATATTTCTCTGGCAGCTTTAACAGATATGAATGTTCTTGAAAATATGACATTAAGCTTATTAAGAGGTCAAAAAACCCGATTAAAATTTTATGAGAGGCATGCCTATTCTATCGAAAAAAATCTTAAGGAACTTGGGCTGGGGTACGAAAAATATCTTCATTTGCCATTAGGATCTTTGTCAGGAGGACAGAGACAAGTTATTGCATGTCGGATGGCCCTTTCTTCAAATCCCAAAATTCTTCTTCTGGATGAGCATACGAGTGCTTTGGATTCTAAGACGGAGCGTCTTGTTATGGAGCATATGGCTCAAACAATTGAAAAACAGAAAATTACCACCCTTATGGTAACCCATAATCTACAAGAGGCACTTCGCTATGGTACACGACTTCTTATCATGAACCAGGGGGAGTTCGTCTATGATATAAAAGGAAATGATAAAAAGAAATTAACGCTTAAAAAATTAGAAAATTTATTCTATCAAGCTGAAACTGCTTACTTGGAAAATAAGGAGCCCAAAAAATTATGAATATGTTTTTTGAACTTATCCCAGTAGGTGTTTTACAAGGACTTGTTCTTGCATTAGTTGCTCTTGGCATTTTTATCCCTTTTCGGGTTCTAAATTTTCCGGACTTAACAGCTGAAGGATCCTATCCTTTAGGGGGAAGTGTGTGTGCAGCTCTCGTGATGTGTGGAATGGATCCTTTTTTAGCTCTTTTAATTGCGGGATTTTGTGGCGGGCTGCTGGGAGCCGGCACGGCGCTGATTCATATTAGTTTAAAAGTCAATACATTGGTATGTGGTCTTATTTTAACAACAATGGCTTACAGCCTTAATTTAAGGTTTATGGGAAAACCGAACCTTTCTCTTTTTGATCAGACAACAGTTTTTACTTTTATTGGAGAAGGCCTTGAAATTAAAAGTCTTTTTGTTCTCGGGATTTTAATTGTTTTAATTGTTCTTTTGTTTTTATTTTTAAAAACAGAAAAAGGACTCAGATTTAGATCTATTGGTCTAAGCCCTCTCTTTTCGGAACGCCAAGGCATTAATGTTCCAAAATATATGATCTTAGGGCTCTTTACAGGAAATTTACTCTGTGGGCTTGCAGGAGGGTTGATGGCTCAAATTCAAGGATACACAGATGTGGGAATGGGCTTCGGACTCGTCCTCCATGTTTTAGCGGCCCTTATTATTGGAGAAGGGCTTATAAAAAATAAAAGTATTTTTGCACAACTCTTTGCGCCTTTTTTAGGAGCTCTTGTTTATCAACAAATACAAGGATTGGTTGTCGCTCTTGGATTAGAGCCTTCTGATCTTAAGTTTTTTACAGGTCTGTTTGTTTTAAGCATTATTGCTGTCCGTGAAAAGAAGCATAAAAAACACTTTTTTCCATAAGATTTAGAATCTTCCCTCTATAAACTGAGATGTCTTACATGAAAAATAAGATCGAAGCGCAGGGTAATCAATTACTTAAATTAATTGGTTTTTGGTAAGGTGTCGCTTTAAGTATTGGAGCTGTTGTTGGGGTAAGTATTCTTATTCTTCCCGCTTTGACAGCTACGATTGCTGGACCAGGCTCTATGCTATCTGGCTAGGTATTGCGATAGTAACTTTTCCAATTGTTTTTACTCTCGGATCTTTTGGAAGGATTATACCCAATGCGGGAGGTGTTCTTTCATACATAACACGTGCTTTTGGTACGCGTTTTACGAGAGCAGTTAGTTTTGCTCTTTTGGGCTCTGTTCCGATTGGAACTCCTATTGTTGCGTTAATAGGAGCAAATTATTTGGGTGGATTCTTTTCCTTATCTCCTCTAATTATTACACTTATTGCTTTTTTAATGATTTTTATATCTCTTCTCTTGAATGCAGTTGGACTTAAAATTGCTGCCAGAGCTCAAATTTCTGTTGTGTGTATGGTTATTACGTTCATCCTTTTTTCTATGTTTTCGGGCCTGCCTTTTATTAATAAAGAAGAATTTACACCTTTTCTACCAATGGGATGGGGTGCAGTCGGTTACGCAATGGTTCCTATTTTCTTTTCTTTTTGTGGGTGGGAAATGATAACATCTCTTGCAGAAGAATATAAAAATCCTGAACGTAATTTTTTCCCCAGCCTCTTAACAGCAGCGATTATTATAACAATTCTCTATGTAGGAGTTTCTTTTGTGACAGTAGCCTCAGGGGTCTATCATTCTTCAAAAGCAATGATGGATCCTTTTAGTATTCTCATTGGTCAAGCTTTTGGAAAAGAGAGCGCCTTTGTAGTAACTATTCTCGCTGTTCTTATGGCATTTATGACCACCCATATAAATATTACCGGTTTTTCGCGTCTCATTTATGCACAAGCCCGCAGCGGCAATTTGCCATCATGTCTTTCATCTCTTCATGAGAAATATAAAACCCCTATTGGAGCTTTGTGGAGTTTAGGGGGCCTTTTTGTAATGACTCTTTTGACACAGTTTATTTTCCAATTTGATTTAATTGAATTGATTAAACTGCCAAGTACGGTCTTTGTCTTTTCATATGTCGTTATTATGGCGGCTGGGGTGAAGCTTTTTAAAAAGCAAAAATGGGTTTGGGTTTCTTCTTTTATTTCACTCATAATGTGTCTCTTTATTTTGCTTCTTTCGACTTATGTTATGATTTTTCCATTAATATTATTTTTTATTGGATGGGTCTTGGGGAAATCTAGACACACAAAAAATAATCCTTCTTTAAATGATTTGATGTGATTATATAGTTAAAAGTCAAGCCGACGTGCAACAATGTGTTTGCTCTCAAAAACTGGTTGAATATTCCATTTCTTAATGGAATTTGGAGAATAATAAATACTCACATCCTGAGAAAGCGCTCCTGTCTCAATAAGAGAATTTATATATTCAGCAACTGCTTTTGCACGAGGGGTAGACAAGTTTAATAATTGCAAAGGGCGTCTTGTTTGAAGAGCTGCTTTGATATTTGCATAAAAATCTGAGTTTAGCTTTTGATACATGTTCATATCCATCACTGATGGTAAATTTACTTGAGGCTGTCTTATATGATTTGAAAAATCTATTTCTTCCCCTTGAACTTGTCCTTCCTCAAAAAGTTTTTGAAGACCAAAGCTGTCTTCTTGATGAGCTTGAATTTGAAAGAGGTGGTCATAGAGACGATCATCAAAATCCACGAGAGAAGTTTGAGTTTTTAAAGCTTTGAGAAGCTTTTTTGTTAAGCGTTCTGGTAAAAAATGTACGCTTCCTAATTCATCCAAAAACTGTGCATGATTCAAAAGGCGATAGAGCCATTGCTTTGTTTCTTCTTCATTTTGGGTTCTTTGAAGAAGAGAAAGAGATAAATTTTCTTTTCCTATTACGCTGGAAAGTTCTGTGTCAGCTGTTCGGATTAGATGAAAAGACTCCTGATAGCTTAAAGGCCTTTCAGGAATTTCATATTCAAAAGGAAGGGTTGAGAACCCTCTTTCAAAAAGAGGTTTTCTTTGATCATCTACAAAAGGAGAAGGGATAAATCCATCGTGTGTCAAGAGAGAAGAAAGACGCCTACGCCAATCCGTTCCTTGAGCCCTTTGGGTATGAATGGGGTGGTCCCAAGGAACATGATAAATATTTTGTAGGGCATAAGAAGAGGTGAGCTCTGTAAAATAACATCCTTTAGGAATAAGCGTGCCGTAAGCAGTTGTGTGCGGGGTTTCTGGATAATAGAGATACTGTGAATAGCATCCTTTTTGACTTCGGATGGCACCTACAAGTTCTTTTCTTAAAGAGCGTCCCCAATGGGTCCGAGGGGGTTCAGGCGTGTAATTTCGAGGGTCCAGAGTTGAAATAGAAGGATTTATTTCATTTGGAGAAACCATTTTTTGATTGGTTAAATTCATGGTATCACAAAAGTCAATACAATGACCACGATCAAACGTAAGCCCATTCCATTTAAACCCCGAACTATTAATGGGAAAATTATCACGTGCGTATCTATTTTGAAGAGGTGGCGTTCGTGTGTAAGCAAAAGAATGATGCGTGACAGCGTCCCATCGGCTGAGAAAATTAACGCGGTTATCTTGATAAGAACCATAAATTACAAAATCGAAATTATGAGTGGGTGCAGATAGATGATTGTAAAGCAGAATAGTACCTGTTTCATCAATAACCCATCGGTAACTTGCAGGGAGCATAGGCCAGTGGCATTGGGGAAGAACATCTGTAATTTTTTCAAAATGGGAAGGAAGAACAAGGGGAGTGGGTCTTAAAGAGTGTATTTGATTATCGTAGAGAGCTTGTATTTCTTCGGCATCAGAAAAAGTTAAAGCATATGGAGAATTCAATAAGCTTAGAAAACTTAAAAAAAAGAGATAGAAAAAGAATTCTAACGAAAAGTTGAAAGTTTTTTGAGGCATGATACTTAAAGTTTACGTTTAAATAAAAAAAATATCTTAAAATCAGTCTATTACATTTTTTATTTTTTAAAAAGATTTTTTATTATTAATTCTAGGCGTATCATTAAAGAATAGCTCTTAAAAAATAAAACAAAATAGGAGAGAGTTTAAATGACGATAAAGAAGATGATAAAAAATGCCTTATATATCTGTTCAGTTATTATTGGAATGACTGTCATGCCTTTTCAAAGTTTTGGAAATGAAGACTTAGAGGATGTAAAGGGAGGGAAAAAATGTGATTCTCATCAGGTTAAGCAATGTATTGGACCTACTCAGGAGGAGTGTTCTTATACAACTCATTTAACGTGCAGTGAGTTTTAAAAATTAAAGCCTTAAGTTTTAACGACTCATGCGTTTTTCTGAACCTAAATTATCCTGATTATAATTCAATTTTGTTCTTTTGATATAATATTCAAAAAGTATTTTGGTGTCTTAATAATGCACAAAAAAATTGTTGTTTATTGAGGGTTTTAAAGACACAAGAGCTTTTAATTAATAAAAAATGTTTAGAAAGGTTTCACTGAAGCTTGGACAAACTCTATGGGAGCACATTGTTTTCTTATTCATTTGAAATGATGAGCTTTAGGTTTAAAGCAACTTTAAAGGCCTATATATTTAAGTAGGTTTTTTTTGTTGTTTTATAAACATCAATTTATTAGATTTTCAATTATATGCCTGCTTTAAAATTTAATTTTTAAAAATGAGGAAAATCTTATATGAAATTTAAAATATTTTTGTCGTTGATCTGTCTGATGGTTTCTACAGACTCCTTTGCAATGCAAATTAAATTAAATGAGGAAGAAACACGAGAATTTCTAAGCAAAAACCCTCCTTCACACCCTGTCGTTGAAAGAGCTGTTGATATTTATAATTCTGTAACAGCTCATAATTGGAAAACTTTAACAGATCTTCTACAGCAGTTAGAAGGCCGAAAATCCGAGATTACTTCTGAGTTTTTGACTCAGGTCAAAGCACGTGTCGAAAGGGATAAGACATCTTTTTCAAACTATTTTGATGAAATTAAAGGCGTGAAACCTGAAGCTTTTATGGGGATTTTTCCAGTTCAAAATATTTGTGATATTTTAGCGCAAGGATGTCGAAATGGCCAAGGGGTTGCCTCTCAGCGTCCCATTTTGGATGAGGTTTTTGAGAGTTTGACTGCCGAAAAGCTTGAAAAATTAGGTGTGGATATAACATCTCATTCCCTTCATGATCATCAGATAACCGTTGCTAAAAACACCCTCGTCTATGTTCTGAACGCGTTAGACCCACAAACATTTAATCAAGACTATTTTCTAGACCATAAAATGGCTTACGGAATTCCAATGCTTCCGGAAGAGCTTGAATCTCTTACCATAAAAGGGCTAAAGGAAAGCTTTGAGGCTTCTCCTCTTTGGGCTGGAAATAGGGTTCTTGCTTTCAATGCAGGATTTCAATTTGGATGGCCTCCTACAACACTTCATCAAGCCCTCCTTTCTCAATTTAATGGGAAAGAAGACGTCTGCCAAGCCTATGATGCAGCTTCATTTGTGGCTTTTGTTGTGAATTCTCCTGCAAGACTCTCAATTATAGATGTGGATATTCTTTGGCAACATCTCAAGGGGAAAGATGTTGGCGAACAAAAAGGTTATTCTGAACATCTTGCAGCTGTTACAAGTCTTAAGCCTGTTGAGAGCCCAATGCCTGGGGATATTGTTTATAATCGTATAGGAGGAATTAATTTTGCGGTGTATTTAAAAGAAGGAGAAGAGGAAGGAACTTACTTTGGGTTGGCGACACGGAAAGCCGGAGATGGCATGACGTGGGAAGGACCAGGGATTGGAAAGTTAATTTTTAATAATCCTCAGATTTTGTATACGTCCCAATAAGTGGTGTAAAATTGAAAGACCTCTTGAGCGGAGCCTGAAAGTAGCTCAAGCGAAAGAGGTCTTTAAAAAAGATTGAGTCATTGTTAAATTCCAAATTGCAACAAAAGGAGTTTTAACAATGACTATAGATAAAATGACATTTTTAGAGGTACTAAATCAAGCTCAAGATAAAGATTTTTTAGCAGAGGTTGCTAAATTTACTTTAGAGCGTTTAATGGACTATGAAGTGACAGCTCAAACAGGTGCTTCTTATTATGCTCGAGATAC
>JAFEBT010000030.1 GCA_018242545.1 Pseudomonadota bacterium | reverse complement strand
CATAAGCTTAACAATTTTAATAATTATTCCTCATTTCTTATATCGAACTGACGTTCCTTTAATAAAAGTTTTATAAGGTCTTCAACTTTGATGTTGGACTTTAAAGCTTGGTTTTCTTACTAAAAGCTTAAAGAAACCACCTGGCAAAGAAAGAGTCATTTGCGACATGAAACTTTTCATGCTTTCTCAAAGTTTTCCATAAAGGTTATATAACTATTTATCCTCTTGCTTCTAATAAAATTATATGAAACATTATCTTTCATGTGGTTAAAAATTTAATAAAATAAAAAGGAAATCCTCTTATGAAAAAAAATTTTCTTATCCCTCTATCCCTTCTCTTTTGTATCTCTTCTGGAGAAATATTCTCTGCTGATGAGACTAATCTATCCAACACGGTTGTAAAAGATATTTCAACAATGGGAAGTGCAAAACTCTCAGAAGTTAAAACTGAAGAGCTTTCCATTATAGGGCCGCTCAATTTTAAAAAACTTAGTGTTACCCATACAGGAACAATTACAGGCCCTGTAGAAGGAACAGACGGAATATTTGAAAACCTTGTTGTTACCGGTCCGTTAGGATTTGAGAACCTTACTGTTCAAAAAGAGGCTGTCATCACAGGTCCTGTTACAGGAAGTAAAGGTTATTTTGCGGATTTAACGGTTTCTGGACCTTTTAAAGTATCAGAAATTCTTTGTCAAAACTTGACTGTTTCAGGTCCTATTGACGCCACAAAATTAGCCGTTCGCGATAAAACAACTGCAACTGGCAACATGACAGCGAATAACAGCGACTTTGGAGATATGACCATCACGGCAAATAAAATTCTCTTTAATGAGACAACAGCGCGCGATTTGTTAATTAAAAAGAACAGCAGCATTGAAAGCTCATTCTTAGCTTGGTTTGGAGATAATTCAGATGAAAAACCTCAAGAATTAAGACTTACAAATAAAAGTGTTATTGAAGGAGATGTTACGTTCGAATCTGGAAAAGGAAAAATCTATGTTGAAGAAGGATCTCAAATAAAGGGAAAAATTCAAGGCGGAACTGTTCAAAAAAATTAATTTTTATCCCATCGGCATTAAAAAAAGAAGAAGTTTTAACTTCCTGTGGGCTTTAAAAATTGAAAAAAGGTAACGTTCTTTTATCAACCGAGGAGCGTTACCACAACCGCTGCTAAAAGAGCTTTAAAAAATCTCAGATTTATATAAATGTTAAAAATCCTTAAACTACCTTAAAACAATTCTTCGTGTGATCATCCACAAGCCCCACGGCTTGCATATACGCATATATAATTGTTGATCCAACAAAGCTCATGCCCCTCTTTTTCAAGTCTTTTGAGAGCGCATTCGATTCAGACGAAAATGTGGGAATTTGTTGAAGCGTAAGAGGTCGGTTTATTTTAGGTTTTCCATCAACAAACTTCCAAACATAGGCATCGAAAGATCCAAATTCCTGTTGAATTTTTATAAAAACCTGGGCATTTTTTCGTGCTGAAAAAATTTTCAGTCGATTTCGAATAATAGAAGAATCCGTTAAGAGAATTTCCAATTCTTTATCTGTCATGGAAGCAACTTTTTGAGGATCAAAATTCTTAAAAAGTCGACAATAATTTTCACGTCGTTTAAGAATCGTCTCCCATGATAATCCTGCTTGAGCCCCTTCAAGAATAAGCATTTCAAAATGTTTTTGATCATCATGGACAGGAACGCCCCATTCCATATCATGGTAATGAACATAATGGGGTTTATCCACATCAACCCAAGCACACCGGTTCATCATCTTAAAGCCCTTTTATTTTAATTTTTGATATATCTTCTTCTGTTGAAATCTTTGGGAATAAGGCCTCAAAAAAGCTTTTTCTTAAATCATCAATTCCTTTTTTATCCCGTGAGCTTGTTGCAAGAATCTCAGGATAAGCTGCTACATGCCCTTTCAAGCTTCTCGCGACTTGTTCTTTAATCTCTAAAAGATGAGACTTAGAAACTTTATCTGTTTTGGTCAAAATAATCTGATAAGACTGGGCAGCTTTGTCCAAAAGAGACATCATCCATTCATCCAGCGGCTTAAGACCATGCCGGCTATCCACTAAAACAAATACTCTCATTAATGTTGGACGATCATTTAAGTAAGCCTCAACAGTCTCTCCCCAGGCAAGAGCTTTAGAACGTGCCACTTTAGCGTATCCATATCCTGGTAAATCCACCAGATAACAAAGATTATCTAAATTAAAAAAGTTTAAGGCTTGCGTCCGTCCCGGTGTATGGGACATCCGCGCAAGACGAACACGACCACAAAGAGCATTTAAAAGACTAGATTTTCCAACATTTGAGCGTCCAATAAACGCAATTTCAGGAAGATCACCTGTCGGAAGATCACGAACCGACGTCACAGTCTTCTCAAAAGAACAGAGTTTTGTAAAAAGAGTCTGTGGTGTTAATTCTTTTGAAGAAAGAGCTTTAGGAGGTGCTCCGCTTATTTTTATCATTATGAGATGCCTTTTCCTGTCGTCCTTGAGACCCACTGCGATCGAGCTTCATCACAAGAGCTTGTTGACCAATCGTAAGAATATTACTCCAAGCCCAGTAAATGACAAGACCCACGGGAAATTGAGATAAAAGATACGTAAAGAAAATAGGCATGACCATCATTACTTTAGCTTGTGTTGGATCTGCAGGTTGAGGACTCATCCGTTGTTGAAGAATCATCGTTGCCCCCATGATTAATGGCCAAAGCCCGATCATTAAGTAGCTTGGGGGTGTCCAAGGAATAAGCCCAAAGAGATTAAAAAGAGTTGTTGGATCTGGCGCTGAAAGATCATGGATCCATCCAAAGAAAGGAGCATGACGCATTTCAATCGAAATAAAGAGCACTTTATAAAGAGCAAAAAACACTGGAATTTGAACAATAAGTGGTAAGCATCCTGCCATAGGGTTGACGCGGTGTTTTTTATAAAATGCCATAAGCTCTTGATTTTGCTTAATTTTATCGTCTTTATAGCGCGCTTGTAACTTTTCAATTTCAGGTTGAAGTTTCTTCATTCTGCCCATTGCTTTATAGGACTTATTAGCCAAGGGAAAAAATAGGAGTTTAACAAGAACTGTTAAAATTAAAATACTTACGCCAAAATTCTCAGTCCATGTATTGATATATGTCAAAACATAAAATAGAGGCTTTGTGATAAGATAGAACCATCCAAAATCAACAGCTCGATCAAGCTTTGGGACATTCAATGTTTGTTCATAAGCATCCAAAAGCGTGACCACCTTTGCGCCAGCAAAAAGGTGATGGGTAAGCGTCGTTGAATTTCCAGGCTCAAGTGTAACACTCGTCCCAAGAAAATCTGTTTGATAAAAAGGCGTGGTATTTTCACTTTCAGCCGCTTTAAAGTGGGCTTCAAGAGACATAGAAGGGTCAGGAATAAGAGCAGAAAGCCAGTATTTATCAGTTATTCCAATCCACCCTCCGATAGAAGTGTAACTTATATTTTTCTTAGAACGAACGTCTTCATATGAAACTTCATTTAAAGTACCATCTAAAACGCCTAAAGGACCTTCGTAAAGAGCATAATACCCAGAAAGAGGGAGCGTTCCGCCCCGTGATATAAGACCATAAGGATTAAGAACAACAGCCATGCTACTTTTGTTTTCAACACGATCTGTAATCGTAAATAAATATTGCTCATCTACTGAAATAATACGTTCAAAATAGAGACCTTGTCCATTTGTCCATTTTAATATTAAAGGAGCTTCAGGTGTTAAAATAGTTCCTTCAAAAGCCCATGTTGTCTCTGAATTGGGAAGTATTAAATCTTTTAAAGGAGATACCCACCCAAAATCCGCATAATAAAAATCTTTTGTTCCCTCGGGTGAGAATAAAATGATTTCAGGACTTTTTGGATCAACCGTAGTGTGATAACGGACAAGTTTAAGGTCATCGATACGCGCTCCTTTTGGATCAATAGATCCTTGAAGGTAGGGTGTTTTAATTTCAATTCGCGGACGTGAAGCAATAAGCTTTTCACGTGAAACGCTCAAAGATTCTGAAAGAACCTGTGGTTTGGGACGTATATCCTTAAGAGATTCAGAAGCAGTTTGTTCAGACATGCTTGCATTTTGTGCTGTTTTTTGTATTCCTTCAGGATGAGAAGATCCAAAAAAATAATTAAAGCCCCAAAAAATTCCTATCGATAAAATAACTGCAATAATAAGATTTCGATTTTCGTGATTCATGATGTTAACTCATTTTGTTTAAAGTCTAAAATTAAAGTTTTCTAGAAAATTTTCTTTATAAGATTTTTTAAGACTTGGGTGAGGAACAGGATCATAGCCTTCTCCACCCCAGGGATGACATTTTAAAAGCCTTTTAAAAGTTAAAGAAGAACCTTTAAAAATGCCATAAAAAGAAAGAGATTCATAAGCGTACTCTGAACATGAAGGAAAAAATCGACATCTCGGTCCTAAAAAAGGTGAAATGAAAAGTTTATAGGCTTTAAGAAGCCCTTTTAAAATAAGAAAAAGAGGAAAGACCATATGATGTTGGTTTTTTTTAAGACACATATGTCAATGCTTTCCTAAAATCCTTCATTAAAACTTCAAATGGAACCGTTGCTGTCTCATGCCGCGCAATAAGAACATAATCTCCGGGTCGTAAAGATCTTTCTTTTGTAATTAAATCTACAGTAGATCTTAAACGCCGGCGGGCTCTATTCCGAATAATTGCAGATCCAATTTTACGCGTTGCCGTAAATCCAAACCGCACACCTGCCGCTTCAGTTCCTTTCTTTATAGATGCCTGCACGATGAGACTTGGCATAACAGCTTTACGTCCCTCTTTTGCAACTTTTAAAAAGTCAAAACGTTTCTTAAGAGTATGTCGAGAAAAAGCTTTTCGTGAAGGATGAGAAATTATATCAGGAGAAGATTGATGTCGATCCATCATAAACAAAGAACGTTATGCCTTTTACCTTCAAGGGGAATTATGCTGAAAGCCGAAGACGACCTTTTGCCCTACGACGCGCGAGAACTCTCCGCCCATTTGCTGTAGCCATACGGCTTCTAAATCCATGTCGACGTTTCCGAACAAGACGGCTCGGTTGATATGTGCGTTTCACAATAAACCTCTTAAACTTCTTTTACTAACTTTTACTAAAGATAAACTAACATATTCCTCGGATCTTTTAACATTTTTTAAATGTTAAAATCTCTAAGATCTTTCGTGTATATCGGGGACAAGGTCAAAAGTCAATCAATTTAGGAGCGTGTAGGATTAGAAAGCTCAAAACTGCCAGGAGGAGGTGTTATTCCCACCTCCAAATCTTTTAAAACAACAAGTGTGGTTTGTGTTGTTTGATCAATAACTTGCCAGCCTGTTAAGCGAAGAGGATGATCTTTAAGCATAAGAATTATAGCCCCTAATTCAGGTTCAGATTTATTCCTAAGCGTAATTAAAATCTCATCTTCAAGAGAAAATTCAATTTTATCGACAAGAGCTGAATTAAAATCTATTTTTTCACTTAAAATAAAGGCAGCTGGCGTCGACGAAAGGGGGACATAACTTACTTGTTCCAGTTCTGGATCATCATAAGAAATCCAAGCCCCATCAGAAACAAGAATAAGACGTGTGGGAGATGTATAATCAAATCTCATTTTACCGGGACGAGAAACGTAAAGTTGACCAAATCTCAACGTACCATCTGGATCTTCTTGCCGAAAATGGGCAGAAAATGTCGAAAAACTATTAAGATAGGTTTGAACACGTTCAAGTGTTTTTTTGACTGAAAAGGGCGGCCTCTCTGGAAGAAACTCCCCTCCCTTTATGGAAGCTGCCTCAGTCGCAGCATTTGCTGCTTTTAAATCTAAGAATGTTTCTTGATTCTCTTCTTTTGCCTGAAGAGAGCACAAGGATATGCTTAAGCTCAGAATTCCAATACAAAATGTATAAAAAGCGGGGTTCATTCGATCCTCATGGTTTTTTACAGTATAATCTAGATTTAAAAAAAAGCCATCCCAAATTGTTTCTCTCATTTATTATCGCAAGATTTCTCGTTTACCAACATGATTTGCTTGAGAAATAATTCCTTCCGCTTCCATTTGATCAATAAGTCGGGCTGCTCGATTATATCCAATTTGCAAATGCCGCTGAATAAAACTTGTTGAAGCTTTTCCTTCTCTTAATACAAGATCCAGAGCCTTTTGATAAAGCTCGTCTTTCAAAGAATCTTCATTTTCATTTGGATTCATTTCCTCTTCATCACGTGTAATGTCTTCTAGATAAGAAGGCATTCCTTGAGTGCGCAAAAAAGCCACAACCGCTTCAACATCTTCATCTTTTACAAAAGGACCATGAAGGCGCGTAATACGTCCGCCAGCCGCCATGTAAAGCATATCTCCTTGACCTAAAAGTTGTTCTGCTCCTTGCTCTCCTAAAATAGTGCGGCTATCAATTTTAGAAGTGACCTGAAAGCTAATACGTGTTGGAAAATTTGCTTTAATTGTTCCGGTTATAACATCAACAGAGGGACGTTGCGTAGCCATAATAATATGGATCCCTGCTGCTCTTGCCATTTGAGCAAGACGTTGAATTGTTGATTCAATTTCTTTTCCAGCAACCAACATTAAATCTGCCATTTCATCAACGACAACAACGATATAAGGAAGCGGCGTTAAATCTAAAGGTTGATCTTCAAAAAGTGGCTCTCCAGTTTCTGTATCAAATCCAATTTGAACACGACGTGTTAAAATTTCTCCTTTTTCTTGTGCTGAAGAAACACGTGCATTATATCCATCAATATTTCTAACGCCTAATTTTGACATAGCACGATACCGATCTTCCATTTCACGAACTGTCCACTTTAAGGCCACAACCGCTTTTTTTGGATCCGTGACAACAGGCGCAAGAAGATGTGGAATTCCTTCATAAATAGATAATTCCAACATTTTAGGATCAATCATAATAAACTTACACTTATCAGGTGGTAATCGATATAATAAAGATAAAATCATTGTGTTGATTGCGACTGATTTACCAGAACCTGTCGTTCCGGCAACAAGAAGATGGGGCATACGTGCTAAGTCAACAATAACAGAACTCCCCCCAATATCTTTTCCTAAAGCAAGAGCTAAAGGAGCCGCGCTTCGTTCAAAAACACTACTTTCAACAAGTTCTCGTAAATAAACTGTTTCTCTGTGGTCATTCGGAAGCTCAATTCCCAAAGCATTTTGTCCAGGTATCACAGAAACACGCGTTGAAACCGCACTCATTGAACGGGCGATATCATCCGCAAGCCCAATAATACGAGATGACTTAATCCCTGGAGCCGGTATTAATTCATAAAGTGTTACAACAGGACCAGGACGAACTTTTCCAATATCACCTCGAATACCAAATTCTTCTAAAACGGACTCTAATTCTCGGGCACGTTCTTCAAGATCCTCAGGAGTTAATTGAATTTTCTTTTCTTGTTTTTTATCTTTTTCTGTTAAAAGATCAAGGGGGGGCAAATCATAAGATCCCTCTTTTTTAAGCTCAAGAAAATGAGACGCCACTTCTTCGTCCTTTTTCTTTTTAGAAAAAGATAAAATTTGTTTTTCTTCTTCTTTTTCTTCCGCAAAAGAAGATTCTTTATCCTCTTTAAAAGGAACTTCTAAACGTTTTAGATTAAAAAAAGACTTTTTTAAAAGATCATTTTCTTCCTTTTTAAAGGAGTTTTTATGTTTTGGCGTTTGAAAAAATTGAACAAACTTAGAAAACAGCTGAATTCCTTTTAAGATTTTTACCTTAATAAAAGAAAAACCAGAGGCCCAAGAATGATAAGAGATTCCATAACTCAGGTAGTAAAAAAAAAGCCCAAGAAAAAAATAAAAAGCCCCTAACACAAAATAAGGCGGCATAAGTTCAATTTTTAGCATGCCTTGATGGGTTGCCTTAATAAGAAGCATTCCAAAAGCCCCTTCAAAAGGACTGGAAGGGAAATAAGAAAGAGAAATATTTGAAAGAAGAAATCCTGCAAAAGCAGCAGAAAAACAGAGAAGAGCTATAAAAAGAAAAATAAGATTTTTCCAAATTCGAAAAAAAGGCCTAAAAAATAATTGTATCGCCCATACAATTCCTACGGGCAAATACATATAAATACCTATTCCAAACGTTTGAAATAAAAAATCTGAGACCAAAGCTCCCCACACACCACCCCAATTGTGTATTTGAGCAGAAACTGCTGTGTTATATGAAGGATCAAGAGAATCAAAACTTACAAAAGAAAGAGCTAAGAATAATGTGCTTCCTAAGAGAATTAATCCTAGAAAATCTCGCTGAAAATGCACCCATTCTTTGAGAAGGGTTTCAGGAAAAATTTTTGATAATAGGTCCACTTTTTTTCCTAAACATTATGCTTGGTGGAGCCACGGGGAATCGAACCCCGGACCTCTACAATGCCATTGTAGCGCTCTCCCATCTGAGCTATGACCCCTTGATTCTTTTGAGAAATACTCTAGATTTTGCCTGAGACGCAAGAAAAAAAAGAAGGAGGGGGATTTAACGAACATGTTCTCTTTAAAAATATACAAAATATTTGAAAAATACCACAAAACAATGTTTTTTTTCATTTTGAAATTTACAAGTTACAGATTGTTTAAAAAGCATTTTTACTCTTTTTTAAAGATCCTCTTATAAATTATTTTTTAATATTTTTTAAGGCTTTTCGAGAATTTTTCAAAAAAAAGTTGACCTTTTATCAATCCTCTTGTAAGGAAGGAGGATCTCAAGTTTTTTTAAAAGGATAACACCATGGCAAGACGATGTGCTATAACGGGAAAAAGTGTGATGACTGGAAATAATGTAAGTCACGCCAACAATAAAACAAGACGCCGTTTTTTACCAAATTTACAAGAAACATCTTTTTTAAGTGATGTGTTGGGAAGACTTATTCGTCTACGCGTTTCAGTAAATGGAATTCGTTCTGTTGAGCATGCAGGCGGTATTGATGCTTTCTTGACAAAAGCGCGTAAACAAGACCTCTCAAAAGATGCTCTTGATTTTAAACGTAAAATAGAAAAGAAAAAAATTTCTTAATTTATTGAATTTTTTTCTTTGGTCTTTAAACCCGCTTCGGCGGGTTTTTTGTTAAATTATAAGCGGATTTTTAAATGAATAGAACGCTTTACCCTCAATTTTCTTTTGATATACAAGAGCAAGACTTAAATTCACGTGCACGGTTGGGACTTATCTCAACACCCCATGGAGCTATAGAGACCCCAAATTTCATTTTTTGTGCAACGAAGGGTGCCATGAAAGCCCTTCGGATGGATATGGTAAAAGAAACAGAGGCCCAAATCATTCTTTCTAATACCTATCATTTAATGTTAAATCCAGGTGCTGATCTTGTCGAAAAAATGGGAGGGCTTCATACTTTTATGAATTGGAACGGTCCTCTTTTTACCGACTCAGGAGGATTTCAGATTTTTAGCCTTGGACATGGCTCTATTGCTTCCGAGATTAAAGGGAATAGAATGCAAAAATCTTCCCGTTCGCTGCTTAAGATCACGGAACACGGAGCAACGTTTAAATCATATTTAGATGGCCGTCAGCATCTTCTTACACCCGAAAAATCCATTGAGGTCCAAGTAAAACTTGGTGCAGATCTCATTGTTGTTTTAGATGAATGCACACCTTTTCATGTGGACAAAGCTTATACGGAACGTTCTATGGAAATGAGTCATCGTTGGGCCCTAAGGTCTCTCGAAGAATTTAAGAAGCGCTCTAAAGAAACACAGGCTCTTTACGGAATTATTCAAGGCGGTGTGTATGAAGATTTACGAAAGATAAGTACAGAATTTGTGAATGAACATCCTTTTTTTGGACATGCGATTGGAGGATCTTTAGGTGCTTCAAAACATCAAATGTCCGACGTCATTGGAATGACTGCACCTCTCCTTACCCGGGATCGGCCTATTCATCTTCTTGGAATAGGAGGTATTTCTGATATTTTTGAGGGTGTCTCTTTAGGAATTGATACGTTTGACTGTGTTCATCCAACCCGCTTGGCACGTCATGGAGGTGCACTCGTTCAACCTCACCTTCTTCCTGAAACTAAAAACGCGTCCTCTCGAGAGCATCTTAATCTAAGAAATTCCCTTTATAAAGAAGATCCGAATCCTATTGATTTGAGCTGCCCATGTTATACATGTCAAAACCTTTCACGGGCGTATCTCCACTATCTTCTTAAAGCTAAAGAAATTGTGGTTTTAGAACTTTTAACGCTTCATAATATAACCTTTATGGTAAGACTTATGAAAGCCATTCGAGAGGGAATCAAACAAAAAAATCTTCCAGACCTTCGAAAAGAATGGTGCTCTTAAGGGAAAAGACTTTAAAAATCACGTCACTTGAGACAAAAAGATGCGTTGTGAGACACGCGCCAGTCTTTCTTTTTAAAACAATTGCAATTAGTATAAGGCCTGTCTTTTGTGACTTAAAATGCAAAAAGTGCCAATTAAAAGTCATGAGACATACCGAATAATTATTTTATCATATGTTATAGCAACGCATTGGCTTTTTGAACAAACGAATAAAAGATTATAAAAGCATTTAAAAAATTCTTAAATGTCCCATTATACTTAAGAGAAAAAGGACAAGAAAGATGATCGCTAAAACTTTAGAAATTTGAGCAAAAACACCAGACAAACCCCTAAATCCTAAAAAACCGGAAATAATAGATAAGATAAAGAAAATGATCACATAATGTAACATAAGATCCTCCTTCCTTTCTAAAGATAAGATAACCTTCTTATTACAGAATAGCTCTTTTAATTTTTTTCGACAACTCCTCTTAATTCATGAGAAAATGACCAAGATTCAATCTTCAATAATTCAGAAAAAATTAAATTAACGCTTTTATACTAAACTCGGACTTTTCTATAAAGCTTTCAGCTGACGTGATTCTATCATAATTAATTTAAGTGATGTCTCTCGAAAGCTTTTTTAGCTGATTTGATTCTTTTGTATATATTTAGGATTGAAGCAGTAAAGAACAATTTCAAATTACATATGATCCCAAAGAATATTCAACAGCCGCTTCACACTGGAGATGCACTGGATTTAAAATGGGGAGGATAGATATGTCATCGTTAATAACAAGAGGATATTCTGTACATCCAAGAACCACTGCATCCAAATCTTTGTATTTTTCAATAAGGCTTTTAAAATAATTTTTCTGAGAGTTTGTCATATAATTTTTCATAAGATCTTCATGAATGTCGGCTATTTCTTGGCGTTCTTGCGTATTTGGGATCGTTACTTTAAGCCCTTGATCTTCTAGTATTTTTTCAAAAAATCCATCTTCCATGGTAAATTTTGTGGCAAGTAAGAGAATGTGTTTATATCCTTTTTCTTTTGATTTTTTTGCAACCAATTCTATGGCATGTATAAGAGGAATTGTCGTTCGGAGTTTATGTTTAATCATCTCATAATATTTATGAAGACTGTTGCAGCAAATTAAAATGCAATCAGGCTCAAGCTTGATAAGCTCCTCAAGCTCTTGTTGAAGTAATTGTGCAATCCTTGCATGATCTTTACCATAACTACTCATAATATCATGATAATCGATACTCTTCAGCAAAATATTAGCGCTATGATATCCCCCTAAACGTTGATGAACTTTTTCGTTTAGAAACTTATAATAATCAAGGGTAGAAGACCAACCTGTTCCACCTAGTAACCCAATTGTTTTCATTATATGTTGTTCTCCATGATATATTTTTGTGTGATCAGAAAAACTATAAAACACCCTCGCCTTTTCCTCATTAGTAAGGGCTTTCGAGCAATTAATAACCTAGAAAATCTTTAAGACATTTACCATTCAAATGATGGAATTAAATTCTCTTATATATTTTTTCAGAATTTCAGAGAAGAGATTTTACGGCAAAGACAACTTTGAAAGCTTTTTATTCTTTATAATGGATTTAATTTTTTAGGGATCACACAAACAATTTATCTTAATTCTTGAAAATTGTTTGAAAAGATGCATATGAAATATATTCTTAACATCTCGATTTAATGCTTCACAAAATGTCTCTATGTTCCATAGATCTCAATGGTTTCAAAAAAATTATATGACTCTAAAAATTGGTTTATTCTTATTTAATGACGTTGAAGTTTTAGATTTTTCTGGACCTTTTGAGGTTTTTTCTACAGCATCACGGCTTTGTTTATGTGAAGGAAAATCTGCCCCCTTTCAGATTGTAACTTTTTCTGCGAATAAACCTTTTATTACAACACATGGAGGATTAAAAATTATTCCAAACTATGTCTTTGAAAATCTACCTTCTTTAGACATTCTCATTATTCCAGGCGACGTTATGACAGAACCTTTAAGTCAACCTGAAGTTCTTTCATTCCTTAGGGAAAGAGCTTCTCAGGTTAAAATTTTGGCCAGTGTTTGTACAGGAGTTTTTATGTTGGCTGAAGCGGGTCTTTTAAATGGTAAATCTGTTACAACTCATTGGGAAAATCTTGATGATCTGAGAAAATACCCAAACCTAAAAGTTCTAGAAAATGTAAAATTTGTAGAAGAAAAAGGCCTTATCACAAGTTCTGGTATTTCAGCAGGCATTGAAATGAGCCTCCATTTAGTTAAAAAACTTATATCTTTTGCACTTGTTCAAAAAACAGCGCGTCAAATGGAATATGGATGGATATAGAAAATTTTATGTACTTTGTTTTTATTATACCATCCATTTTAAGTCCTTAGAATAAATTTACAATATTTTTATGATTATTTTCAGGTTTTTCATAACCTATTAAGCTTTATAAGCCAAAATATAATTCTGCTCACACATTACTGCAGAGTCATTACTTTCTTTGGTTTTAAAAAATTCTTTAATGTCTATTTTAAGCTGTTCATAATCTTCTTTTCTAATTAAATTTGTGCCTATAAACTTATCTTCTAATTCATCGAGACGAGCAATCATAAGTTTTTTTATATCATCTGTTGTTTTATAGTTTCTTTTATAGAATATTATTTTAGAGAAAAGATCTGATTTCTCACATATTTGTTTTAATTTTCTGCCCACATTGTAATCAAACCCCTTACACTTTCCGTACTTAATAATCATGTCATAGTATTTTGAAAGAGCAAAATGGGGGCTTTCTTCTTTAATTGATTCCATTGTAGATTCTTGTAAAGAAAGCCTTCCCCCTTTCTTTAAGAGATCTGCCATCTTTTTAATTGTTTTTTGACAATCATGAACGTGCATAAGTAAAAATCTTGAATAAACAATATCAGCTTTTTTATATTGATGAATAGAAAGATTATTAATATCTCCTTGTATAAACTGAACATTCTTAAAACCTGCAGAGTCAATTCGACCTTTCGTAATTTTAAGTTGGTCTTCATTGACATCTAACGCATATACCAGCCCTTCTCTACCTACAACACGAGCGAGAGACTCAGTCACAGCTCCACTTCCACATCCTATATCCCAAACAACCATTCCGGTAGCTAATTCGCACTTTTTAAGTTGGTCAAAAGACTCCTTCTTCAAGACTTTGTTTTGCAAATCTAAATTACAAGCCCCTTGTTGTCCGGTAGCTAAAATATAAGTTGTATTCATTTTTTCTTGAGTTTTCAAAAAGTTATTTTTCATAAAAAAATATACTGATTTGTTTTAATTCTTATTCTTGAGATTTAAAATACTTCCTTTTCAAGTCCCGTGAGTTGATTAAAAAGCTTATCAAGTTCTTCATAATTTTCAAAGTGAAGGACAACACTCCCCTTCCCGGTTTCATCGATATAAATATTATTCTTAAGCCCAAAAAGATCGCTTAAATGATTTTCAAGTGAAGCCATTTCTGGATTTTGAGAAGAATGATCAGAATTGAGCAATGAAGAAGGTGTTTGTGTCTTCTTTTGAAAGCGTTCTTTAGAAGCTTTTTCTGAAAGTTGATCCTTCCCTTTAATTTTTTGAATAAGCGCTTCTGTTTCCCTTACAGAAAGTTTTTTGGATAAAATTTTATGAGCAAGATGTTCAATATTATCAACCGTTAAAAGAGCACGCACATGCCCTGCTGTCAGATCACCTTGATTGACCATTTCTTTTACAGATAAAGGTAAAGCGTTTAATCGCAGCATATTCGCAATATGGCTTCGGCTCTTTCCTATGAGGGATGATAATTCTTCTTGAGTATATCCTCCTTCATCAATTAAACGTTTGTATCCTTCTGCTTCTTCGATTGGTGTTAAATCTTCCCGTTGAATATTTTCAATAAGCGCAATTCGAAGCGCTTCTTGATCTAAAAATTCTTGAAGAACAACTGGAATAAATGTAAGTCCCGCCTTTTGAGCTGCACGCCAACGTCGTTCACCTGCGACAATTTCGTATTGAGGCAATGGATGCTCAGAACTTTTCGGTTTTTGCCGGACAACAATCGGTTGAAGAACACCATGGGTTCGAATAGATTGTGCTAAAGCTTCTATAGCTTGATCATCAAAATGCTTCCGAGGCTGAAAAGGTCCTGGTCTGATTTGAGCAACTGGAAGTGTTTGTAAAGGAACTTTAAGATTCTGCAAACTTTCTGAATTTTGTGCTGTCGGTTGGGAAAAACTACTTGGAATTGAAGCTTGTTTTATAGAATTCTCAAAAAGTGAAGATAACCCACGCCCTAATCCCGCTTTCTTTATTCCTTTTGTATCCATTAATTTTCCTTTCTTTATTTTTGTCGCGCTAAAAGTTCACTCGCTAAGTTCATATAAGCGATAGATCCTGGGCATTTAACATCATAAATTAAGACAGGCTTCCCAAAGGATGGCGCTTCAGAAACCCGAACGTTTCGCGGTATAATGGTTTTGAAAACATGATCCGGAAGATGATTTTGAACTTCATAAGCAACCTGTGCAGATAAAGTATTTCGTTTATCATACATCGTAAGGACGATGCCTTCAATTTGAAGAAGAGGATTAATTGTTGTGCGAATTCGTTGAATCGTTTTAAGAAGATGAGCAAGTCCTTCTAAAGAATAAAATTCACATTGTAATGGTATTAAAATACTATCACTTGCTGCCAATGCATTTAACGTAAGAAGGCTTAAAGAAGGAGGACAATCAATCAGAACATAATCAAAAGCATTTTTAATTTTCTGAAGCCCATTTTTTAAATGGTTTTCACGGTCGTCCACATTTACAAGTTCAATTTCAGCTCCAGCAAGGTGTTCTGAAGCAGGTAAAATATAAAGACCAGGAATCTGAGTTGCACGTAAACACTCTTTAGAATCTTCAAGTTCCTCAATAAATTCGTAAGTTCCTGGAGTTCTATCCTTCAGAGAGATTCCAAAACCGGTACTAGCATTTCCTTGGGGATCTAAATCAATTAAAAGAACATTTTTTTGCACTGCAGCTAAAGCTGTCGCAAGATTCATTGCTGTTGTTGTTTTACCAACGCCACCTTTTTGATTCGCTAAAGAGATTACTTTTGTCATCGGTCTTTCTTTTTTAACTTTAAAAATATTTCTTTTTGATCTTCTTTTTGTTTTACATTATTTTGAGTCTTCACGAAAGTCTTTTTTATTTTGTTATATTCTTACAGTTTTATTTTTTTATTTGCAGATGCTTTAAAAGCAAAATCATTCCTTCTTCACTGGTCATACTTTTATGAAATTCAACTTCTACCTTCCACTCTTTTTCTAAGGATAAAATTTCTTCTCGAGCATTTTTTCCTTTTGGTAAAATTAGATATGTTTTTTTCCCAATAAAAGGAAAAAGCAGAGGGATTAATTTTGATAAAGGGGCCAATGCACGTGCTGTTATAAGTTCAGTATGCCAAGGTGTCAATTTTTCAATTCTATCATTTATCACCTGAGCATTTAAAGACATCTCTTGAATAACTTCTTTTAAAAACTCAGCTTTTTTTCCACGTGATTCTATAAGTGTAAATTTAATTTTGGGATTTAAGATAGAAAGAATAATTCCAGGAAATCCACCGCCACTTCCAAAGTCGATTCCTAACTTTGTTTCACGTGAAACAAATTTCGTTAATTGGGCTGAATCGATCACATGACGTACCCATAAATCATCCTGGGAATTTCGTGAAATTAAATTTATCTCCGTTTGTCTTTTTTGGAGCTTATCAATAAAAAATGAAAATCCATCGACTGTTTCACGTGAAACATTTAAAAGATCCCAAAATGTTTTATAGTTCTCATAGGGATTCATTAAGCATTCATTGCTCTAAAAAATTCTGCATTATTTTTAGAAGTTCTTAATTTCTCAATTAAAAATTCCATACCATCCACGGTGCCCATTGGAGAAAGAACACGTCGCAAAACCCACATTTTAGAAAGCTCAGACTTATCGACCAAAAGTTCCTCTTTTCGTGTCCCTGATTTCGTAATATCCAAAGCTGGGAAAATACGCTTGTCTGAAAGTTTACGATCAAGAACAATTTCAGAGTTTCCAGTTCCCTTAAATTCTTCAAAAATGACCTCATCCATACGAGAACCAGTTTCGACGAGGGCTGTTGCAATAATTGTAAGAGAGCCACCTTCTTCTACATTTCGAGCAGCACCAAAAAAACGTTTAGGTTTTTGAAGTGCATTTGCATCTACACCACCTGTTAAAACTTTTCCAGAAGAAGGAACAACAGTATTATAGGCACGTGCCAGACGGGTTATTGAATCGAGGAGAATCACGACATCTTTTTTACACTCAACAAGCCTTTTTGCTTTTTCAATAACCATTTCAGCAACTTGAACGTGACGGGCTGCAGGTTCATCAAATGTTGAGCTTATGACTTCTCCCTTAACAGAACGTGCCATGTCAGTATGTTCTTCTGGTCTTTCATCTATTTGAAGAACAATCAAAACGATTTCAGGGTGATTGACAGCTATTGCATGGGCAATATTTTGAAGCATAACTGTTTTACCCGTCCGAGGAGGTGCAACAATTAGAGCACGTTGGCCTTTTCCGAGGGGGGCAATAAGATCAATAACACGCAATGTGAAATCTTTTCCAACTGTATGATCAATTTCAAGTTTAAGAGGCTCTTGGGGGTAAAGAGGCGTTAAATTATCAAAATTAATTCTATTTTTAAGACGATCAGGCGTTTCAAAATTTATTTTGTTTAAAGAAAGAAGTGAAAAATATCGTTCACCTTCTTTTGGCGCACGGATTTCCCCATCGACAACATCTCCTGTTCTTAAACCATACTTCCGAACTTGACTTGGAGAAACATAAATATCATCAGGACCAGGTAAATAACTGGCTTGAGAAGATCTAAGAAAACCAAATCCATCTCCAAGGATTTCAATAACACCTTGGCCATAAATTGGTGTTCCTGTATCTGCAAGTTGTTTTAAAATAGCATACATTAAATCTTGAGTTCGCATGCTTGAAGGATTTTCAATATTTAAATTTTCGGCATACGTTAACAGGTCGATAGGAGACTTAGATTTCAATTCTTGTAAATTCATTAGAGATCCTAAGAGAATGAAGGGAAATTATATAAATAGAAATGCTTTGGAAACTTTAGAGAAAATCCAACGATTTCTATGAAGGAAAAAGGAAAGATCTTCAACATTATAAGATTCGAGAAATTAAATTTTAGATTCTTAAACATATAATGGTGAAGGTGCTGAAAGGACTGAAATCTACATATTTAGGACTATGTATTTATCCCATAGCTATTTTATTTTTAGAATGCCGTTTTATAAAAATCAAGAAAAAAATTTAAAATCGTTTAAATATTGCGATAAAAACAATGATGATAAACAAAACAGAAGGGATTTCATTTAAAAATTTATATGTCTTCGCAGCAAAGGGAGAATAATTTTTAGAAAGAGATCGATACCATTGAATGCAAAAAAAATGAAATAGAGATAAAAAAAGGACGCATATAAATTTTATATAAAAAAAAGGGTTTGAGGAAGCGGCAACGCCAGGTGTACAAAAAAGAAAAATCCCAAAGGTATAAGTAAGAATAATTGAGGGATTCATAATAATTTTTAAAAGTCGTCTTTCCATCGTTGAAAATACTGAACAAAATGTAGGATTTGAAAAATTAGAAACATGATAATAAAAAAGACGTGGTAAATAAAATAATCCTGCCATCCAACATGTAAAAAAAATAATGTGAAGTGATTTGAAAAGAAGATAATTATTTTTTAAAAAATCAGCCATAAAAAGTATCTTTCATGTTGAAATCATAAGATTATTTCTATTTAAAAACAAAATTTGAGCACGCACAAGAGAAACCTTTCTGAGGGAAATTACCTTGAGATATTTTTTCTAATATGAGGTTTTTAAGGCTTTTTATAAACGTTGGATGACATGAAACAGTTGGAATTCGAATATAAAAAGGAAGATTTAAAGAAAGGCTAAGGTTTTTATACTCATAATCAAGCTCTACAAGAGTTTCGGAATGTTCAGAAACAAAGCTTATAGGGATAACAATAACACCTTTTTTTTCAACAGCAGCTTTATGAAGTTCTTCCTCAAGGGAAGGTTGAAGCCAGGTAAGGGGGCCAACTTTACTTTGATAACATAGTTTATATGAAAAAAGTGATTTTGGAAAAGATTTTTTAATTTTAGTTGTTAAATCAGAAACTGTAAGGAGAAGCTGGTTGGGATAAGGATCTCCTTTTTTGACAATTGAAAGAGGCAAACCATGTGCAACAAATAAAATACGGGCAGGTATTTTATTCAAGAAAAATTTTTTCAAAGTATTTTTAGAAAGATCAAAAATTGCATTAATAAATCCTGGAAGGTTTGGATAACAGCAAACAACTGTTGTAGGTTTGTTTGTTTTTTTTAAAAATTTTAAAGCTTCTTTTAAAGAAGAGGCTGTCGTTGTCGTTGAAAATTGAGGGTATAAAGGAAGGAGTAAAATTTCATCCGGATTAAATTGAGAAAGCTCTTTAAAAGTTTCCTTAAAAAAAGGATGCCAATAGCGCATAGATACAAGTACTTTAAAATTATTTTTGCTTTTTAATTTTTCGTCATTTTGAAGCAAGTTTTGAAGATGATTGGCTTGCATTAACGTATTTTCTAAAAGAGGAGACTTTCCACCAAGAATTTTATAATTCTTTATCGCCTCTTTTTTTCGAAAGGTTGAAAGAAGAAAAGCCAAAGGATAACGAATCAATTTTGGAAAATTTAAAATTGCAGGATCCTTAAAAAGATTAAATAAAAAAGGCTTAACAGAAAAAAGAGAGTCTGGGCCTCCAAGATTAAAAAGCACAACGGCAATTTTTTTCAATCTTTACATCCTTTCTGAGTGAATAAAGTTAACTAGTTTTAAAACAAGTTCAGGATCTGTTTCTGGTAAAAGACCTTGTGATACATTAAAAATATATGATTTTCCCTTAAAAGTTTGAAGAAGCTTTTCGGCTTCTTTGAAGAGAAAAGAAGAGGGTTTTATCAAAAGAGTTGGATCTAAATTTCCTTGAAAAACTGCAGGAAAATTAGAAATATTCTCTAAAAGAAAAGACTGATCAAAACTAAATGCATCAAGGCTTGTCTGTGTTATAAGCTTTGCTCCATAGCCACCAAGCCCCCGTCCATAGCCAATGACAGGGACCTGCGGAAACTCTTTTCGAATGATGTCACGAATAATCTTGAGTGGCTTATAAAACCAATCTTTCATACAGGATTCTGGAATGTGACCTGCCCAACTATCAAAAATTTGGATAGCTTCCGCACCAGCCTTAATCTGATTGAGAGCGTATTGACCCGTAATAAACGCCAATGTTTCTAAAAATTTTTGAAAAGAAAGAGGATCTTCGTAAGCTTTAGACTTAATAATATGAAGATCTCGCGTCAAGGTATTTTCAATCATGTAAGCCGCAACTGTAAACGGCCCGCCAACAAAACCAAGACATGTTACAGATTCAGAAAGGGATGATTTTAAAAGGCTTAGAGATTCGAAGACAGGCTCTAAGTGCCGTAAAATTTGAGGAAGATCATAGGAATCTGAGAGATCTTTCCATACAAATGGAGAAAGAAAAGGGCCTGTTTTTTCTTTAAAAACAACAGATTGTCCCAGTGCATAGGGAAGAATTAAAATATCAGAAAAAAGAATTGCAACATCTAGAGAAAAGCGGCGTAAAGGTTGAAGAGAAGCCTCTAAAGTTGCTTTGGGTGCAAGACAAAACTTTATAAAATCTGGAAAATTTTTTCGCAATTCTCGATATTCAGGTAAATACCGTCCTGCTTGACGCATAAACCAGATGGGAGGAGATGAAGTATTTTTAGAGAATACATTTAAAAATGGTTTTGAGGAGGGTATAAACATAAAAGTCTCTCTTAATCTTTCTATCTATAATATAAAAGAAGATAGTTATAGATGTAGAGAAAAATTTTTATGGGGACAACTTAAAAATTTACTGATTTATCAATTAGAAATTTTAAAAAAGAAAGAGGATAACTCTGCTGAAAATGATCTTATTAAAGAGAATGTATTTTGAAAGTTTCCTCTTTTAAGAAAAGAAGATAAAGTATTAACGTGTTATAAAACTTTTATCCCCAAGTGTGTTGTTTATTATCTAGATCAGCAAAGGAGCCAAGATTTGAAAATCATTGGAGTTACGGGGCCCATTGCATCTGGAAAAACCACGCTTTCAAAGAGACTTTCTAAACTTATAAAGTATCCTTTTTGGTCGGCGGATACATGCGTTCATGAGCTTATGATGCATGATGCGCCTATTCGACAAAAAATACATTCTCTTTTCCCGATAGCTTTTACCAAAGAAAATGACATTGATAAGAATGTATTGAGAGCCTGTGTCCTAAACGACTTAGAGAATCTAAAAAAACTAGAAAAGATCCTTCATCCTGCCGTTGAGAAGAGCTGCCGTTCTTTTCTTCAACGCGCTCGAAAGAATAAGCTTCCTGGCGTTATTTTAGAAATTCCACTTTTATTTGAGACGAGGTTTGAAAAAGAAGTAGATATTATTATTTTAATTGAATCTCTGCCTTCATACCAAAAAAAAAGAATTCTAAAGAGATCCAAGATGACCTATGAAGAAGCTAAAATCTTTGAAGATCGGTTAATCCCACTTTCTGAAAAAAGGAAAAAGGCAGATATCATTATTAGAAATGGATTTTTTATATATTGGTCCTTGTTTAAAATTCTTCTGGGGATTTTAAGGCTTTCTAAAAAGAAGTTGTAAAATATATAGTATTTTAATGATTCTACCTTAATGAGTATTATATTTTCCAAAAAAATAAAAAAAGAACAAAAAGCATATTGACTTATAGGGGTATTCTTTTAGACT
>JAFEBT010000029.1 GCA_018242545.1 Pseudomonadota bacterium | reverse complement strand
GAAGTTGCATCCCCTCAATCTTCCTTTTTCTTTTTACTTACGCAGTAGGTCTATTAAAGATACTATATTGCCTACATTTAGGGTCAGTACAACTCGTATTGAATCAAAAACAAACTCTTATATATGGGCAAATACATACTATCCTACGGTCAGATCTCATCAGCAAACCGTGGAACCAACTTTCAGGCTTTCTTTCCTTTCCCTGGATAACTTTGTTCCCTATATTGAGTATGCAACGCATTGGATCGTTGATAGATCCCGCAGCGCAAGTACCGAACCGCGTAGAATGGGTCAAACCTTTGCGGCAGGCGGAAGCATTTTTTTCCAAAATCATTATCAAGTGGGATTTTTCTATGCACGAGATAAGTTAACCACACCCGGAAACAGAGATTATTTCTCCTTAAGACTTTCAAAAAGCTTTTAGACTTTTTGGGAAATTATTCTAATCAGAAGGAGTTGCCTGTTTTATGTTCTTATTTAAGTAATTTCCTTTAAAAAATTATAGATAAGATCTTCATGGTATAACCTCACTTTTTTAGAAGATCTTTAAAGTAAAACATTCTTTCTTTCTTGTTCATATTAGAGTATGAAAGAAAGAGTTTTCTTAACATCCTCTTAAACTTTTAAACTGAACGTTTTTACATGAACTTGACCCCTTCTCAAAAAATTGGAATCATTGGCGGAGGAGCATGGGGAACAGCTCTTGCAGAAGCTTACGCATTCTCAAAAAATGAAACTCTTCTCTATGTCAGAAATCCTGTTCTTGCTGAAGAAATTAACCAGACCCACGAAAACTCAGTTTATCTTAAAGGCCTCCCATTAAGTTTAAATTTAAAAGCATCTTCTTCTCTTAAAACTTTTGAATCTTGTGAGGTTCTTTTTTTAGCTATCCCAGCACAAGCGCTTCGCTCTGCTCTTATGGATCTCCTTCCTTTTTTGAAGAAAAAAAATCCTCCCCTTATCATCACCGCAAAAGGAATTGAATATACCTCAGGTTTTTTTATGAGCGAAGTCGTCCAGTCTATTTCACCTCAAAGTCCATTTGCAATTCTATCCGGTCCCTCTTTTGCCCATGAAGTTGCCGCACATTATCCAACAGCCTTAACACTCGGAGCTCAAAATCCAGACCTTTGTCTCTTTTTACAAAAAAGACTTTCAAATCCTATTTTAAGACTTTATACAAGTTCAGATATTTTGGGAATTCAAATTGGCGGGGCAATAAAAAACGTCATTGCCATTGCAGCAGGTATTGTCATTGGAGCTAATCTCGGAGAAAATGCTAGAGCTTCCCTGATCACAAGAAGCCTTTCTGAAATGAGTCTTCTTGGAAAAGCGCTCGCTTCAAATCCAGAGACCATCTTTGGACTTTCAGGACTTGGAGACCTTCTTTTAACAGCCATGAGTAATCACTCTCGAAATACCTCTTTGGGAATGGCTCTTGGAAAAGGATCAGATATTGATGTTATCTTAAAAGAAAGAATTAATGTGACAGAAGGTGTGCATACGGCCCGTTCACTCCGAATTCTCATTGAAAAGTTTAAGCTTGATCTTCCTATCTGCACGGCTGTATTTTCTATCTTAGAAAAAAAAGCTTCCATTCAAGATACTGTCGAGGCTCTTTTGGCGCGTCCTTTAAAAAATGAAACATCCTAAAAAAGGGTTATCTATGAAATCTCCCCTCTTTCAAAGCATTTGGCACCGTCTTTTTCTTGTTCTTATTCCCATCATGATGTTATGGCTTTCTATTTTTTGGGCTATTTAGAAAGATTTTTATGAAGAATATTCCTTCTTATCTTACGCTTGAAAATTTAACAGTCAGATATGGAGCTCATATTGTTTTAAAAGACATTATGGGAACATTTCAAAAAGGAAGCTTAACAGCAATCGTTGGCCCCAATGGAGGTGGAAAAAGCACACTTCTTAAAACATTAATGGGTTTTGTTTCTCCTTCTTCGGGAAACTTTTTAAATAGCGCGCCTAAGACAGCATACCTTCCACAACGCTCTCTAATTGATCTTGAATTTCCACTCACAGTTGAAGAAGTTGTTTCTTTTGGTCTTTGGCAAGAAATTGGTTCTTTTTATTCCTTTAAAAAAAGCCACAAAAATCTCGTTATAGAAGCGCTCAATGCTGTTGGCATGGAGAATTATAAAAAATCTCATCTCCAAACCCTTTCGGGTGGACAACTCCAGCGCGTTCTTTTTGCACGCCTTATTTTGCAAAATGCTGATCTGATTTTGCTTGATGAACCATTTACAGGTATAGACGCCAAAACAACACATGATTTGATGGTAATTGTAAAAAAATGGCACGCTGAAAATCGAACTATCATTGCTGTATTACATGATTTAGAGCTCGTTAAACGCCATTTTTCTGACACCCTTCTTCTTTCAACCAAAACCATAGGATGGGGATCAACTGAGAGCGTTCTAACACCTGAATCTCTCCACAAGATACATGTATGTTCTCATTCGTTTTCATTCATATAAGAGTTTTCTATGACCCAACTACTCTATGATTTTTTTCTAAGTCCTTTTCATTATTTATTTTTAAAACGGGCTCTTATTGGATGTTTTACACTCTCCTTAGGCTCTGCTCCTGTCGGTATATTTTTAGTTTTAAGACGCATGAGCCTTATGGGAGATGCTTTATCCCATGCAATTCTTCCAGGGGTTGCTGTTGGCTTTTTGATCGCTGGTCTTTCTTTACCCATCATGAGCTTAGGGGGGCTTCTTGCAGGTCTTCTTGTTGCTCTTTTAGCTGGAATGGTCTCTCGCTTTACACTCTTACAGGAAGATGCAAGCTTTGCTGGATTTTTTCTTATGTCACTTGCTTTTGGTGTTATGATTGTTTCAACAAAAGGAAGTAACGTTGATCTTATTCATGTTCTTTTTGGAACAATTTTATCAGTTGACGCGCTTTCTCTTATTCTTATTGGGGCTGTCACAACATTTACACTTTTAACACTTGCGATTATATATAGACCTTTTGTTCTTGAATGTTTCGACCCTATCTTTTTTAAATCCGTAGGAGGACAGGGCGGCATTTACCATCTTCTCTTTCTTTTTCTTGTTGTTGCCAATCTTGTTGTTGCCTTTCAAGCTCTCGGCACCCTCATGGCACTTGGACTTATGATGATTCCAGCTATTTCTGCACGTCTTTGGGCACGTGGAATCCTGACACTCTGTAGCGTTGCCTTTCTTATTTCATTTCTCTCGGGATATTTTGGGCTTCTCGTTTCTTATCATGGAAGTTTTCCTTCAGGCCCCTCGATTATCTTAATCGCTGGCCTCTTTTATGTCATATCCATCTTCTTTGGAAAATATGGCAGTCTTCGTGTTCATTTTTTCTCTTAAACCATCGAGCCACCTTATGATTTCTTTTAAAAAAATCTTTTTTCTCTTAATGTTTCTTTTACCAGGATGTGTTTGTGCACAATCTCCTCTTAAAGTTGTCTCAAGTTTTAGTATTCTCTCGGATCTCATTCAACAAGTTGGAGGAGATCATATCCTTCTTCAAACGATTGTAGGACCCAATGAAGATACACATGTCTATGAGCCAACCCCTAAAGATGCTCAACATTTAGCTGAAGCAGATTTAATTTTTATCAATGGACTTGGATTTGAAGGATGGATCGAACGATTGATTGAAACATCTGGGTATAAAGGAGAGGTTATAAATACTTCCGTACATATTCAACCGCGACATGATGCCCAAAAATGCGCCTGCTTACAAGGAAATCATTCCGTCTCATCTTCTAAAATAGACCCCCATGCTTGGCATAATATCCCCAATATTAAATCTTATATTAACGTTATTGAGAAAGCACTTTCCACCAAAGATCCTTTTCATCAAAAAGACTATGCCCGCAATGCAGAGCTCTACCAAAAAAAGCTTGATGAGCTTGATCAAAAGATTCAAAAAAACTTTAATTCTATCCCTAAAAATAAACGTGTTAGTATTACAACGCATGATGGATTTGGATATTTTGGGGATCATTACGGTATTCAGTTCCTCTCTCCTGTGGGGCTTAATACAGGTGCAGAACCTTCCGCAAAAACCATTGCACATCTTGTCGATTTCATTAAAAAGCATCACATAAAAATTTTATTTTTAGAAAACATCGCATCTTCAAAACTTATGCAGCAAATCGCTTCCGAAACAGGGGCTCGACTTGGACCCATCCTTTATTCCGATGCTCTTTCCGATGAAAAAGGTCCAGCTTCCACATATCTTAAAATGATGGAACATAATTCAATGATGCTAATTGAAGGCATGAATTGATATTAAAAAATCAGCGTTGTGTTCTCATTTTTAGGAGAAAAAGAAGAGTATTTTGGGAATTGTAAAATTGCAATTTTTTAAGATTATTACTAAGATTTTAAAGAGATCGTATTGTTTAACAAAGTAAAGATTTTTTGCTATATGTCATACTAATTAATTTGTTTTTATCAATATACATATGTTTTACCAAGGATCTCCTCTGATGAATATTATTTAAAAATCTCGCTCTCAAATCTTATTTCTGCTAGTTTTTTTTCTGATACAAGGCCTTATGTCCCTGGATGCCATGGAAGCTCCAGAATTTAATCGTCAGGTTTCTGCATGCACTAAGGAAAATCCTCGAACTTGAAGCTCTGATGGCAGTAACGACAACGACGAACAATGATGATGTTATAAGTAAGATACTTGGAACAAGCATACTTGATAAAAAAGATGCAGAATATAAAAGACTTGATCTATTATTTGCTCGAGAGAAATCAAGACTTACGGCTGAAAAAGAAGCTCAAGAAGAAAAAGAGAGAGAAACCCCAGAGGAGTATCAAAGGGTAATTGCTTATCATCAAAGAATGTCAGGTTTATTTAGTGATGTAAGGACCAAAGATCTTATAAATTACAAGATGTTAGCTCAAATGGAAGACTATCTTTTAGAAAGCAAGTCATTACAACCAGGACAAGGAAAATCTAAGTCTCCCCAACCCTCAGAAGAGCTTTCTTCTTGGTTAGAACACTTAAATTCTTATATCACAGAAAAAAGCTCTCATCTTGCTATTCTTAAACAGAAAAAAAGAGATTGTGAAAAAGATCAAATGGAAAAATTTGATTTATCCCTGGTTTATAATTTCGAATCGTATCCTTATTCTCTATCACATCTGAAATTAACACCTTATTGTATGCAAGACTCCCATCCAATATCAAAAAGACTTTATTATGTTAAACATGCATTCCTTCAAGAAATTGAAAGATTAGAGGCGGAGATTTTTCCGCTTGAGACAGAGATACCTTTTCTTCTTAACGTTCAGGCATATTTTCAAAAGATCGTTAGAAAGTAAAATAAAGACCTAAATTATTTTAACCATAAAAACCGGATGGAATATTTATTCTCCCGGTTTTTTTCATTTGCCGTCCTTATGCAAATATGTTTTAAAAAACTTAACCATATTTAAATTGTCATTTAAAAGAATAACCTTTCCCTCTTTTTGAGACCTTGATTTTTTTTAAAAGACTTTTTATGGTTTCTTCATGAAAAACTTCTTTAAATCTCTTAAAAACCCACTTCTTTGGCCATTTTGTCTTTTTGGTCCTATCGCTTATGGTGGCGGAAATGGTATTATTTTTCTTTTAGGATTTTTATGCATTTCTTTATTTTATAAGAATTTCTTTCTTCAGAAAAAGTCTTCTCGGTATGCTGGGAGTTGTTTTTGGGATTCTTTGAGATCTCTCTCTACTCCTTTCATTATTTTATTCTGCTTCTGGGCCTATATGTCTCTTACCATTTTCTGGTCATTCGAACCTCTTTATGCCCTTAAAACAACAGCCCGTTTATTTTGTCTTTTTCTTTTGACCTTAACATTGATCGTTCAACTTAGAAATCTTCCTTATGATCTTCTTGAAAAATGTCTTTCATGTTTTGTTATCAGCTGGGGCATCTTAATTCTCCTCCTTTTCTTAAGCCTTCTTCTAGATGTTATGGGAAATAAAAATGCTTGCATCCATGCGATCAATTTTTTTAAAAAGCCTTCTCAAATAACAAGACCAGCTCTTTTTGCTTCGCTTTTTTTCTGGCCAAGTTGTGCCTTTTTTATTTTTAAGACAAAGAAATTTTTCTTTCAAAAAAGATCGCTCCTCTTTCAAGAAACGCTTCTTTTAACTTTGGGGATAAGTATCATCTCTCTAACCTATTTTTTAAATATGGCAGCCTCTTCCCTTGGGCTTTTTTTAGGGCTGTGTGTTTATTTTTTCTTCAGGCTCTATCCTTTTTTCTTTTCCTCCTTTTTAAATACAATGATTGGACTTGGATTGATTTTTCCTTTTTGTACAAAGTATCTTTTTAATTCCTTTGCCTTTATTTCGCTGCATAAACCGAGTTGGGCTCACCGTTTGGTAATTTGGGATTTTGTTTCTAAGTTCATTAAACAATCTCCCTTCATAGGATGGGGTCTCGAAGCTTCACGATTCCTTCCCACATCCACAGTTGAGTTTTTTCTTCCAGAAAAACTATCCTCTCTCTCTTTAAATACCCTTCCCCTCCATCCTCACAATGCTTTTCTACAAGTTTGGCTTGAAGGAGGAGTCATCGGAGCTTTTTTACTTGCTTGTTTTCTATGGTCTCTTGTTTCTATTCTCAAAAAATCTTTTCCAACCTCTCAAGAAAAAGCTCTTTTAGGAGGAACATTTGTTACTTTTTTAATTCCTTTTTATGTCAGTTTTGGGATATGGCAAACCTGGTGGTTATCAACTCTATGTTTTATCACAATTCTTTGGTTTTTTCTAAAAAATAGAATTAAATCAAATAATTAATTATTTTTTCAACAATAACAAAGACCTAATTTTTGCCCCTCATTTTTTCTTTTTTCAGGAAACTTTTTTGTGTTAGCTTGTTAGAGAAGTCTAAAAATATTTATTAAGAAGTACGGCTTTTTTTAATTCTAACTTTCAGGAGGTTCTAATGTCTTTGTTTCATCGACTCAATGCTCTCAAACTAAAACATGCCCATCTTGAAAAATCAATTGAACGCGAACAAAAACGGCCTCTGCCAGATATTTCAACACTTCATCACTTAAAACGTGAAAAGCTTTGTTTAAAAGAAGAAATCCTAAAGCTATCAATTGCTTCTTAGTAAATAACTTTGTCCCTTTCTCCTTTGGAGGAATTCTCCCTATCCTCCCACCTGCCGCGAAATTTTTTAAGTTTCGCGGCTTTTTTTTAAAAAACTTTTAAAAATTCTCCCCACTGTAAAGCAATATCTTCCAATAAGTTATTTTGTTTAAGTCTATTCTTAAGACATTCAAAATCTACATAATCCAAAAGTTGATCTTGATTTCGACATGAAAAAATAATTGTCTCCAGCCCTGTAAGAGGATCATATTGCCGTTGGAGACATTGTGCACAAATCCCCTTCATCATACATTGCATAGGAGAATTGATACTTCCATAAGCATCTTTCTTGGAAGCTAAACAAGATTTTAACGTCTTGTTTCGTACATGAGATACAGCTTCCATCATTTCTTGAGATCCAACTGTTAAAATATAATCCACTTCCTCAAGGGAAATAGAAGGCTCTCCCATTTCCCCTTTCGCGTAGGCAATAAGGGCATCTGTCACCCTTCCTTGGAATACAAGGTCTTGAGGGCGCTTATGAACGTCTTTTTGTGATGATAAATCTTCCACACACCAAAGCACCGTATTTGCTGCGGCTTCAATTTCTTTTATCTTAAAACGATCTTTAAGAGACTTATAACCAGCAATATATAAAACCCGAGATCCACTTTCACGAAAGGCTTTTCCCACCGAAAAAAGAACAGCATTTCCAAGTCCTCCTCCAATTAAAAGAACTGTTTTTTGAGGAAAAATCTTTGTTGGCGAACCTGTTGGACCCATCAATGCAATGCGCTCTCCTTTTTTAAAGAGACGACACAATTTTGTAGAAGCTCCTACTTCAAGAACAATTAAGGATAACGTGCCGGATTGAGGGCAAGCTGATGCTCCTGTTAAAGCGATACCTTCCATTGAAAATCTTGTTCCATCTCTATGAAGTGAAAACGCCTCATACCTTTGAAGACGAAAAAACTGCCCTGGTTGAAAAGCACGTGCTGCATGAGGCGCATGAACTGTAATTTCAAGAATATTCGGGGCAATTTCTTGAAGGTCAACAATAGAGGCTTCAAATAACTTTTTTATTTTTGTCGAAAAATCTTCTCTCTCTTTCTTTGGAAAAGAATTTTTTCTCATAAGATGGTCAATAAGAGGAGCACCTTCTTTTGCCGAGGCCATGGCTTTTACAACACTTCCTGAGAATTTTGGATTCAAATCTCCCAAAAAACTCATCGAAAGGCCTGCTGACATTTGACATATAAGAGGAGCATAGGATTCTTGTCGTTCTTTTTCTAGCAAGTCCTCTTTTAACAAAGGAATGAGCTGGCCGTTTTTTAAAGGCAAAGAAACTTCACCAGCTTCTATAATGCTTGTATTAGGACGTGTTCCATAAGCGACTAAAATTGTCTTCACGGGACGCGTTAATGTTTTTTCTTTCTGTTGAAACATCATTTCCGAGAGCCAGTCGGTCTCGTCCAACTTTAGAGAAAGAATCTCTATATTTTCTAAAAAACAAATTCCTTCTTCAAAGGCTTTCTTAAGCTCTTCGGCATTAAACCGATAGGCCGGCGCTTCTTCCAAAGAACGTCGATAAGCAACATGAATACCTCCCCAGCTTTGTATAAGTTTATGAAAGTTTGGAGCTCTTCCTTCAGATTTAGCCCTTTCTTCTTCTTGTCTAAAAAGAATTCCATGTTGAATAAACTCCGCTGCAATTTCCTTATCTTCAAGATCCCAAAACTTCTCCACACATTCTTTTCCCTTTTCTCTAAGAAGCGTTTCATACCTGATTAAAAATGTCTCAACTTGACCCCTATAATAAGCTTGTGCTTCTGTTGCTGTATCAACAGCTGTAAGTCCGCCTCCTAAAACAATAATTGGGAGCCGTATAACAAAGTTTGTTAAAGAATTTTTTTGCGAAGCACCTCCTAAATGTAAGGTCATTAAAAAATCAGATGCCTGCCGGATCCCTTTTGCTAAGCTTTTTTCAAGTTTTAAAAGCCGAGGTTCACCAGCTCCTAAACATAAAGAAATATGATTAAACCCGAGTTCCAAAGCATATTTCTCGTCAAAAGCACCCCCAAATCGTGTGCTTCCAAGAAGCGTAAATTGAGATTTACGTCTCTCTAAAAGAAGTCGAATCAAGAGTAGGTAATTTTTATTCCATCTTGAGGTGATTCCATATTCCATAACCCCTCCAAAACCGCCTATAAGACGTTCTGAGAGGTTAGAAAAAAGATCTTTTACATCTTTTATCAATTCAAAATCAAACTCTTTTTCATGTCCGATAAGAGAAGAAGGTAAAGGCTCAATTTTTAGGCCGTCTATTCCAACAATCGTATGGCCTTGGTTTAAAAGATAATGACTCAATGTAAAACCAGCGGGCCCCATTCCAACCACTAAGATTTTGTAGTGGGTTAGAGCTTTGGGAAGGATGTTTTTTATATTTAAAGGGTTCCAACGTGTTAAAAGACTATAAATCTCAAATCCCCAGGGAAGCTCAATGACATTTTTAAAAACTTCTGTTTCAATATTTGGAATATCAACACTTTCTTGTTTTTGATAAATACAACTTCTCATACAATCATTGCAAATACGTGCTCCTGTTGCAGCGACAAGGGGATTATCAATGATAACCATAGCAAGAGCCCCAAGCATATATCCTTCTGAAACAAGCACGTTCATTTCAGAAATTTTTTGTTTTAAAGGACAGCCTTTAAGCTCAACTCCCAAAGGGTTTTTTTGAAAATTTTCATTAAGTTCCTTTTTCTTATTTTCATCAATTTGATCATCAAAAGAGACTGCAGCTGATTTCTCTTTTTCTGGAAACCCTTTTGAACACCAATCTTTCCCTTGTTTATGGCAAAAAATACAATAATGGGCCTCCCCACAGGCATAAGCACTATTCTTCCCAAAGTCTGTCAAATCAAATCCTGAACGAGATTTAAGAAATTCCGGTGAAAGCTTTCTTTCTCCTTCTCTTTCAGAAGATGTTTCAATCAAATTTTGAAAATCAATCTTTTGAGGAACACGAAAAAGTTGTGCAGATAAACTAAGAGGGTCTTCTTTAATATGAAAAACACGCCATGCTGTATATTTCTCAGCAAGGTCAATCTCCTTCTCATAATCATCAGCTTCCTTTAGGCAATGGAGAATATACTCTGAAAAGGCAAGAGCGTTAAATTCTTTTATTTTCATATGAGAGAGAAGATGTTTTTCAAGCACAAGCCCCTCAAAATCTTTACTTTCTTCCGCGGAATATTTTTTAAGAGCCCGTCTCTGTACAAAAAGGCGCCTACATTGAAAAAGGGGAGCCAGATTTGAAAGGCTTTTTTGAAGATCAAAAACCTCCTTTTCAATGGAAAAAATCTTTGCTAAGAAACTTTCTACAAAAGGAGCCAATTCTAGAAGAAGTTTACTTTCTTCTTGCGGGCTTATCTCTTTCCCAAAACGTACACTTTCATACGCCTCATAAAGCACACATGAAGCGTCTTTTAAAAATATTAAAAAGGCCTTATCAATTTCTTGAAGACCTTCTTGTGTATATAGGTTCTGAGTTGAGAAATTCACTTGATTAAAAGAAGTATTTTAGGGTTAAAAACAATTATATACTTATACCCTTTTTTAAAAATGGGCCATAGAATTATTTTAAATGATATGCATTCCTAACACATGAACCAATGCTCACACAACCTAAGGTCTCGAAATCTATTTTTTTTGAGCGTCATGGTCTTATTTATTTTGTATCAATTTTTTATCTCTTTTTTGGCTTGATGCAACAAATCTAATTTAGATTTAATCCGTTTAATATGAATGGACTCACCAGGATAAATTGCTTTAGAAATCTCTAACGCTTGAGATAAGTAATATTCAGCTTTTTTTCTCAGATCTATAACTTCTTGCACTTTTTCATTTTTTTGAGCTTCTTGAGCTTTTTCCATATAAAGTTCCGATAAAGCCTCGAAAGACCAATGACAACTTGGATGCTTTTGATAGGTTTCTAAAGCTTTTAACATATAAGTTTGAGCTTTATCAAATTTATGATTCAGCCTATATAAAACACCCATATTATTTAAAAGATGGGCTTTCTTAATGTATGATACATTTTCATTCTTTTCATAAATTTTCTTGCTCTTTTCATAACATTCCAAGGACTTTTCAAAGTCTTTTAAAGAAAGATATAAATCTCCTAATTCTAATAAAATATGACCTATACTTGTAGAGGTTTCAGATAAATTTTTCTTATACATTTCGTAAGATTGTTTATGAAGTTCTTCAGCTTTTTTGTAGTAACCAAGTCCCGCGTAAGCCTTTGCTAAAGATTTTAAAATCCATGCTATTTCTTCATGATGAGGTGTATGGATATATGCCTTTTCATAAACTTTAAGAGCTTCCTCTAGACTCTTTTTAGCTTTTTCATATTCGCCAATATCCGTATAAATTTTTCCTAAATGAACCGAGGCCCATGCTGTCCTAAATTGATTGGAAACATTTTGTGTTTTGTAACAGCTTACGCCTTTTTCCAAGAACGAAAGAGCACTTTTATAATCCCCTAAATTTCTATAAGATTTCCCTAAATCGACCAAATTCCGAGCATACCATATATGATTTTCTAGTGCATGGGTTTTAAAAATAAGATTTGCTTGTTTAAGTATATTTTTTGCAGTTATTGCCTTGTTTTTGACATTTATATAAGCATTTCCAAGATACGTTAAGTGAGTAGCGATTTTCAAATAATGCGCTGGAAAATATTTTTTAAAAAAGGAAACGCTCTGAATATTATAATTTATCCCGTTTTCAAGATCTCCCAAACATAAGTAGACATACCCTAAACAAGAAAGACGCAATCCAAGTTTAAGAGGGTGTTGATTTTGCTTATTAAGATAGTCGATTGACTGCTGCAAAAAAGCTTTAGCATCCTCATATTGACCATTATAGAAATAAATAGACCCAAGCTCACCTTTTAGAGAGCTCATAATGTCAGAAGTTAATAGAAATTCATGGTGCAATATTTTTTCACAATGACTCAACATAAGAAGCATTCTTTCGATGTCTTCTTCCTCAATGATGCTATCTAGATAATGCGCCACTCTAAAAAAAACGAACTCTAGATTTTTTCTATTTTGTTTTAAATTAAGAACTTTTATAAGATACACAAAGATAATATCTTGTGTAATTCGATGGAGAGAAAAAGCATCAAATTGGCCTGAGTTATTTGTAATAAATGAAAATTTTTTCATCTCATATAAAAATTGATTTACAATTGATTTTGAATAAAGGTGTTCAAGAAGTTCTTTTGGAATGTTTTGAGAATTCATAAAACTAATTAAAAGTAACAAGTTTTTAAAGTTTTCATTAATTTCAATAATTTTCTTTAAAGACAAGGTAATTATACGATATCGTGTTTTTGTATAGTAACTTGTCTCTTTTAAGAGATTTTCTTGAGTTTCGTTAAATTCTTCACTGTGTTCATTCAGTTGTTTTAAATATTCTTCATATGTTAGATTAAATATTTGAATATGCCGAGCTGCTGTGGTTACATCTAAAGGAAAGAGAGGTATATGTTTTAGAAATTGAAAGGCTTCTTCTCTTTGATGCGGCGATAATTGTGAAAGGGTACAATTATATCTCAGAAGTACAAAAAGAGTAAGCGCATCGTTAGGAGATAATTCACCAATCTCTATGATATCGTTCCAGGATACGGAATCAGTTTCTTTAATATGTGTATTGCGCGTCGTGATAATGACTTGTCCTTGGCCCCACACTTGCGCGTTTTGAGGAAGATAACCTGCAACAAATGACCAAGTATCAACATTGTCAAAAATAAGCATCCAATTTGGGTTTTCTCTAAAGCAGACTTTTATAAATTCCAAACGCTCTCTTTCTTTTTCTTCTATATTTTGAAGTGCTTCTATAGAGGCAAGAGTCTCTTTCTGTTGCGAAGTTTGGGCAAGTACTCTTGATAATTCTTGAAATGAACTTCTGAGAGATAATAAAGTTTCTGCATTAATTTCCCAAATGAAAGCTTTTGGATGAGATTGTTTCCATTCTCGCCCCCACATACGTGCAAGCGTGGTTTTTCCAGCCCCTCCCATGCCAACAATTGCAAGAGTGAGTATTTCCTTATTATTGTGAACATGTTGCTTTAATTGTTCTATTAATTTTTTCTCGTTTAAGTAAAATCGACTTATTGGGGAGAAGAAGATCTGAGAAAACAGGTTGTTTTTCATGAAAGACTCTCTTTTCATTTTCATATGAAGGTAATTTTAAATTTAAAAATATCGAACAGAAGCCAATACCTAATATTGTTCCCAATAAAATAAAAATCTTTTTCCTCAGAGACTGCCCTTTTATTCTATAAAAAAAGGCTAAAATTTTTCTTCTTGAAGAGTAAGATTTCTTTTCTGTTAAAGGAGGAAGCAAACTTTGTGAGAAAGAGATTGGTTTATAATTTTTTTTAAATTCTTCAATATTTTGTTGCAAGTAAGGTGAATCTGGAACGACTTTTTCTAAAAGCTCCATAAGAAACAAATAGAAATTATACCTGTTTTTAGAAAAAGAGATTTCTGGAAGCAAAGATGAAGAAGATAAAAAAACAATTTCTTGGTTTTCTCTTCCTTCTAAGTAAATATTTTCCGAAGAAAAAAGAGAGAGAGGTTTCTGATTTCTTATTTTTTTAGTATCTTCTTGTGTCATTAAGTATATATTTTTACAAACTGCCTCTGATGTTAAAAATAAGCTCTCAAGGGGTTTATTAATATTAAGAGAAACTCTTAGACCTGCTAATTTTAAATAATATTCTAACGATTTTATAAGTTCTAAAATAGGTGTGTTTATATAGGTACAAAAAATATATAGGTACAAAAAATATATAGGTACAAAAAATATATAGGTACAAAAAATATTAATGTGCAAATTTTGAGAAGAGAGTATTGGATTAAGATTACGAAGAACATTTATAATCTCAAAATGATTTTCTAAGATTCTATAATGGTATTTTAAGAAAGGCCCAATAGAAGTATTTTTGATAAAATCTTTAATTTCTTCTGTCGTCGCAACGTTTAATTTTCTTCTAAGTGTATAGAGCTGACTTTCAATCGTTCGATGGGAACTTTCTTGTAAAAATCTACTTATTTTCTTTGAAAGATGCGTTAAACTTGGTTCTTCATTTAAACAGGCAAGAATATCAATTTCTCGAGACGTAAGTTCTATATCCTTGATTTGAGATAAATACAAATTATGAATATTTGGTTGACATTTAGAAGTTTCAGCTTGCATCAGAATGCTGCCCATACTTAATAATGAAGGTAATCAAAACTCATTTAATTTTTTAATCATCTATTTTAAAAAATAATTTTATCTTCTTAAGAAATTATACTTCGATTAACACATTAAAGCGAGAGATAAGTTATAAACCAAAATGTAACCTTATACATTTAAAAAATATTTAATAGAACAAATTATAGTACTTTTTAAGAATATCTTAAGCTCCAATATATTATTTTCTTTCCTTTTGTTTCTCTTTTTCAAAAGAATTTTTTGTAATCAAGATTAGAATCAAACTTTCCAATCAACGAAAAAACTCTACTTAAGTGACATACTTAAGTACGCTGTTCCTTTGCCTGTTTAAAAAAACAAAAGATAAACTCTTTCTTAAGATCACAAGTGTAAAAATGTAAAAACCAAGAGCTCATCAAAATACAAAGCTCTAAAACTTAGGAAAGAAAGGATGCAAAATGACACACAAAATAAAACATAAATCAGAGACTACAAAGAAAGACGCCTCCAAAAATCACGCTAAGGATTTATTCAACATAATCATTGAAGATGCTTCAACAATTACAAAAGGGGGTGCTCCTTCGGGAGATTTTGATGATCCTTACATGCCAAAACCTTGGACTTACAATTGGTAATGGCCTCCTGAGGAAATCTCCCTTTTTAGTTCAAAACATGAAAGGGAGATTTCTAAGCTGCCAATAAGCTTAGCGCCTCTGTTCGTATAAATCAAAATTAGGGAGGAAGGAGTTTCATTAAATGAAAAATTTAAAATCCTTTAACACCAAAAGATCATTCGTTTTCATTTTGGCTTTTTTAAATATAGGTACTCTGACATGTATTCCAGAGGAGGTTTTATCTATGCAAAATGCAAATATAAATTTTAAATACTCGGGCATATTTGATGAGGGAATTTATGACTTAACACCGATACCTGTTCCACATTCATCTGAATCCGCAAGAAGAGGACCACCCCGTGCCGTGCCACCCCATGCGACTATTGTTGCTATCCCTCCGCATGATAATGAGTTCATTGAAGACCCTGTCCAGCTTCTTCATGCTAACAAAAGAGCACAGTTAGGATTAAGATATGGGGAAAGCCTTCAATCCTTAATCATCACATATAATGACCTTTTATCAGATGATGATAGGCATTTCATGAGTCAAATCTTTGATTCCGGTCGACGAAATATTTTGAGCGCTCCTTTCACCTTATTTTATCAACTCTATGGATTAGTAGAACGTTTCTTTGGCATTAGGGAAGAAGACCGTTGGTCAACAAGACGTCTTAGAGAAGGCAAAAAAATGGATAATACTCATATTGAGCATGATCTTTTTAAATTAAAGGTCGATCTCGAACAAAGAAGGAGGGGTCTTCAATTTGAAGCTATAAGACCTCTTGAAGAAACCTATATGCGCAGAAAAAGAAGTATTGATCTTTCTCTCCAAAGACAAATTGAAAGATCCTTATTACTCTTTCGTGAAAGTGAGGGATATTATTCTGAAATGGAAAGAAGATTTGTTCTTGATGCTCTCGCATTACCCACAAAAGTGAAACCTTTGATAAGACCAAGTGGCCCTGAAAAAGAAGCTGATCTGGCACGCTTGATACAAGGAGTCGAACAATTATTTTCAACGTTTTCTCCTGATATTAGAAAAGAATTTTCAGAAATTGCTTATGAAATGGCAATGCATTCTCTCTCAAAAGGAACCTCCTTACGAACAATTCGTTTTGTATGGGGGGAACCAGGGGGCGGAAAAACAACCTCCATTCTTAATTTTGCCAAATTTCTAGGGCTCCCATGCTTTCTTTTTACAATAAGTAGCCAAGAAGATCTGTCAAAAACCAGCATAGAAGGAACGGATAGATTCACTTCCGTAAAAGGATCGGACCCCCTTGGTTGGCTTATCAAACCTTTATTTACAGCAGTGTCTTCAGATGATTTACAAACATATCGAAATGCTATCCTTCTTATTGATGATATCGACATGGAAATGAGTACCAAAGAAGCTTTATCAGTTTTAAAGCATTATATGGACCCTTTAATGAGCAGCATAAGAAGTCCTTATTTTGGGTGCAATATTGATCTTAGATACATGAGTATATTTGTAACATCTAACAAATCTATCCCTCGTGATCCTAAGTATAGATCCCTTAAGTCTCGAACGAAGCAAAGACATTTTCTTTCTTCTCCACTTACAGAAGAATCTGAAGTTTTAAAAAGATATGTTCATCAATCAATGGAATCAAATGATTTATCTATGGAGAACTTTTCCCAATATTCTTCTCTGATTATTAGGCATGCAAAAGCCACTCTTAAAAAAGATCATCAAATCCCTGATTTCCGTAACATGCAACGATCCATTGATGAAAGTATTATCAAAATTAAATTAGATGCCCTTAGAAATGGAGGACAAATAGACATAGAGCAAAGCCTTGGACCTATTTAAAGAAATAAATATTGAATTGTCCCAAATAGATTCTGAAAGGAGCTGTGGAAAATGAAATCTCTATTCCTAATTTTTAAATGGATTTTATGTGCCCTTTTAATTTTAATATATACCTCATCATTCGCTTTAGAAGGCGCCGAAGACGCGATAGACACATTATATCATCACCTTGGCGTTAAAAATAAATTAGAGTTTTCAGAATTACCTTATGGTTTTGCAGATTCAAATCCTGGAATATCTTCCCGACTCAACAAACCCACTCTCCAAAAAATAGAAAATGCAGCTCTGCATGATAATAATTCTTATGCTCAATGGGTTATAGGAAAATTATATGAAGTCAAACTCAAGAGGGTTTCTGATCAGCACCCTCTTCAAACAGCACAGAAGTTTTATACTCTGGCTGTTTCTCAAAATTTCCGAGAAGCAGAGTTTGATCTAGGAAATATGATTCGAAACGGCTTTAATAAAGATCCTTCTGAGTATCAATGGGAGGATCTTATCACCCAATCTGCACAATCTGGAGAACCCAGAGCTCAAACTATGATGGCTCTTTATTGCACGCCAAATCTTTTGGAAAAAACATCTCTTCTCGAAAAAGCTGAAGCCCAAAATTATGCGTATGCCGCTTTTAATCTTGGAAATGAATTTTATAATCTTGCTTCTGAAGACGTTACGGATGGAAGGTCTTACATAGAAAATTTATCCCACGCTTATGCTCATTATAAAAAAACTGTCCAAATCCTTGATCAATGGGGCCTTAAAAACTGTGGACATATTTGTAATCATATCCATGGAGAAGGGATTTCAGGATGGTGGAGTGGATTAGGACATGTCAAAATTTATGAACATGCATGTTATCTTCGTTCAGAGTCACAAACTAAATTAAACCGAATGACGCCGTGTGAGATTTTATAAAACATCTTCTTTTCGTTTATTTTCTTAAACTTCTCTGCATCAGAGCTTGATATTCAGGGTCTTTTATTCAGAAAAAACGCTTAATTTTTTGAGGCACCATATGACAAGAAAAATAGAGATCTTCAATAAAAACAATACCCTAAAGAAACATTTTTTTCATTTGGAGGAACATATTTACCTTTCCATTTTTCAAAATGAGGCAATTTTATTAAATATCAAAAAAAATACATATCAAATCTTGCAAAAAGAAATTTCTGAAACGTTGTGTTGTCTTATTGAAAATGCTTTTTATCGGAAAGGAGCATCATATGAAATTGCAACCCCCTTAAAATTACCCTTTCAAAAGAAAGAATTTAATCAATTTATCTCTCAGCTTATAAAAGAAAACATTATTAAAGATGAGGCATACAATTTTCCTTATCCTTTTAAAATAGAAAAAAGAATTCACTCATCCGGAATCTATTGCCCTACCTGGCGTCTTTCCATAGGTAAAACATTTGGCGCCTCTTGCGTAAAAATGATCTTAGAAAGTTTAATTATTCTTTCAAAAGTTCATTTTTATTCCAAAATCAGAAAATTTTATGGTCTCGTTATGTCTCTTAAAATACACAAACAGAAATATGAACGGGTTTTTTTATATCCCTCAGTATATCCCTCATCTGACAACATCAAAATTCTCATAAATTCCCTCAACAAAGCGTGTCTTATTTATCCAAAAGAAACAAAATGTTTAGAATGGTCAACTGCCCTCGTTTTAATGGCTTTAAAAAGAGGATGGAAATTTAATTTATGTGTTGGTGTCCAAAACTATCCTTTTATAGCCCATGCCTGGGTAGAACATTGTGGAAAGATCCTCTCTGATACATCAGATTTTCCAGAAGATTTTTCTCCTATTTTAAAAGAACCTTTTAGAGATAAAAAGGAGACCCTAATATGATATTTGCGGGGATTTTATGGGGGAAAAATGGAAAAAATTTAGAAACTCAATATCTTTTAAAAAAGGTCTTTTCTTCTCTTTCAAAAGACTCTTTGGAGCACTATGAAAATAATTTCATGTCTCTTTGGCTTGTTCACAAAGGTTATAACCAAGTGATTTCATGTGAAAATATCCTTTGTTTAGGGCGCGCTTTTAATAAAAAAGACAATGCCCCTCTTACAAAAAAAGATCTCGTTTTGAGTCAAACTAAAAATTCTTATACTTTTTCAACAGAGAATTGGGGTGGATATCTTTATTTTCAGTATGATTCCATTTTAAAAAAAACATCTGTTTTGCGTGAACCCACAGGCCAACTTGATTTTTTTTATTTTGCTCTTCCAGGTGGAGATATCCTATTTTCTTCAAAGATATTCCTTATTTTTGATATTCTCTCTCTTCCAATATCTTATAACTGGGATTCCATCAATTTTTATTTAGCTTACGGCGGAAATTCTATCAAACAAATCCCCTTTTCTGACATATTTGAACTACCACCTGGATACAATTTAACCTATAATGGAGACATTCTCTCCATGGACATTTCTTGGAACCCACTCGCGTCAGCCTCAAAGATTTTATCTGATGTATCTTTAGCAGAAATACTTTGCTCTTCCCTTGCTGTTTGGACAGACCCATATAAAGATCTTGTTCTTTTTTTATCGGGAGGGCTTGATTCAACATCCCTTCTTTATTGCCTTAAAAACAACCTCCAACAAGGACAAACTCTACGGATTTTTAATCATTATTCTTCTTTCTCAAAATCTTCGAATGAAACAGAGCATGCAAAACGCTTATCTCAAGAGTTAGGAGTTGAGTTTATAACTCATGATTGGTTTCACGATCTTCCCTTTAGCGATATTACCCCTTTAAAAACAAAGCCAAATAGAATTACAACCACCTTATTTTCGACATCTTACCATAAAAATCTCTTTGAGAGACTCCATATAAATCAAGAGACTTCTCTTGTTCTAAGTGGAGCAGGAGGTGATTTTATATTTATGGGCATTCCTCCAATTCCTTCAATCGTGGATTGTTTCTTTGAAAAAGGGTTTTCAGCAACTTTAGATAAAATGTCTCAACTTGCTATTTTTTATAGAATCCCTTTTTATTCTGTATTAAAAGCGGCTCTTGTTTCGATATATCCTTATTTAGGGTATTTTAAATTTGAAAAGCTTAGAAAAAAAGAAATCGAAAAATCCTTGTTTATAAGAGAAAATTATCCTCCCTGGTTAAAAGAAAAAATAGAAATTACAGAAGAAAGAAAGTTGGCCCACCCCTTTATTTATTCAAAAAATATTTTTCCAGGAAAAGCACTTCACATGCAATTTGTGATTGATGCTGTTTCAACAATCTATCCTGATACACATCTCTATAAAGAGTGTTATTGTTATCCCTTATTATTTCAACCTTTTATAGAAGCTGCTTTTTCTATTCCTTCTTACAATTTATATACAGCTGATTATGATCGTTATCCATTAAGAGCCGCCATGAGCAAATATTTTAGAACCTCTCATGTATGGAGAAAAGATAAAGGATGTAATACAGGTGCTATGCAAGCCGCTTTTAAGTATAATCTTAAAAATATAATGACTATGTGCCTTGACGGAATATTAGCGGACAATAAGGTTATAGATAAAGATATTTTAAAAAGATATATTTTAGATATTTCCGCAGGAAAAAATGAAAAAATAGTTCCTCTTCTTTATACAATATCAACAGAAATATTTTTACAAGCTTGGAAAAAATAAAATGCTTCTTCCCTCTGGCTAAAGAACATATACGTCCAGAGAAGTGATGTAAAATTGAAAAAAGGCCTCTTGAATGGAGCCATCCGCTAGCTCAAGCGAATCCCCTTGCTTGTCTCATATCTTTCTGGACTTTTACAACCTAGCAAATTTTCTAAAATAGAAAAAGGTGTTGGGTCTCATAAAATTAACCTCTGATTTTATTTTCAGCACCCTTCTCTATTTTAGAAATGTATCTGATAGAGACGACCCAATGACCTGGTTAAAAATGACACTTGAAAAAATTATAGCAATTAAGCTATACTCCATAAAATGAAGTGGAAAATTGTCGTTCACCCAAAAGCTCTCTATGAAATTAATCAACTGCCTGTTGAAATGCGGACTTAAGCTTACACGTCTTCTTGAGATTATGTAAACAGTAGGTCCCTTTGAAATGCGAGAACCTCATGTTAAAAATTTAGGGAATAAGTTATGGGAAATACGGTTAAATGGATGAGATGGTATTTAAAGAGTAATTTACTGTATTCTTATGGAAAAAAAAATAAAGCTTCTCCATGCTTTTATTAAAAAGACTCAGAAAACCCCTAAAAAGAGTATGGAATGCGCTTTAAGAAGATTTGAGGAGGTTTAAAATGACGAAAGATATTAACTTTAATGACATTAAAAATCAGTGGATGAAAGATCCAAAATTTAAAAGTATCTATGAGGGTTTAGAGTTAGAGTTTCAACTTGCATTAGAGCTTGTTAAAGCACGCGCTGCTGCAGGACTATCTCAAACTGAAGTTGCCTCTAGAATGGGAACTACACAATCTGTAATCGCACGATTAGAATCCGGGAAAACATTACCAAGTATAAGAACACTTTATAAATATGCAGAAGCTATCGGTAATCATTTAAATGTAAGTTTTCGGGCTTGAAAGAATGAAAATCTCCATTGCTCTTGGTTAAAAGGAAATCATCCTAAAGCCTTTCGAAAACTTTTTTAAAATTATTTTCATTTCCATTGCGTTGATGACAATTGGAAGATAACATTAAACACAAAGATTTGTGAACTGTTCTAAAAGTCTTTATTTAAAAGGCTTTTTGAAGAAAGAAGATCATATTCCGCAACAGACTTAAAATCTGTCGACCAATGGTCGTGCCAGTTCGAGTCTGGCAGCGG
>JAFEBT010000028.1 GCA_018242545.1 Pseudomonadota bacterium | reverse complement strand
TACGCCTTGTCGTTTCTTAGGATCTTCAGGATATGATTGGATCGAAGATAAAAAAATTACCTCTGATTTAGACCTAGAGCATCTTAGTCGTGCTCTCTTACAAGCTTTAGCTTTAAGTGAAAACCCTTATCTGAAAGAGTCATCAGAATAAGGTTTTTTAGTATTGTTAGGGAGATTTCTCAAGATATTTTGGTAAAAGAAAAAAACCTAAGAAGTTTTTTGAGATAAAATTTTCTTTCTCTTAAAATAAAATATTTGATTGGCCTTAAGAAAATTGCAATTTTTTTTTAATTCTTTTATATTGTTTGAATGTAACGATAGGATTTTTTATGATTCATTCTCAAAAAAGTGTTCAAGATCAACAGATTCCACAGGTATTCCCTGTTTTGCCTCTTAGGGATATTGTTGTATACCCTCATATGATTGTTCCTCTCTTCATTGGGCGAGAGCATTCTATCCAGACCATTGAACGCGTGATGAATGAAGATAAGACGCTTCTTTTATTAACACAAAAGGACTCAACAATTGATGTGCCGACAACGGATGATCTTTATACAGTTGGTGTCTTTGCAACTGTTTTACAAGTTTTAAAATTACCCGACGGCACCATTAAAGCGCTTGTTGAAGGTGTGGAACGCGCTACTGTTTTAGGATTTATGACAAAAGAAGATGGATTTGAAGCCTTTGCGCGACCACTTGAGGATACGTTAGATCCTGATCAGGATTTATCTCCTTTTATGCGTGTTTTAAAAGAAGAATTTGGTCATTACACAAAATCAAATAAGAAAATTTTACCTGAAGTTTATGCGACAATTTCAAAAATTGAAGAACCTGGAAAATTTTCAGATATGGTTTCTGGACATTTGATTCTTAAGATTAAAGATAAACAAAAAATACTTGAGGTGACGTCTGTTAAAAAACGCCTTGAAATGCTTTTGACTTTTATTGAAGAAGAAATGAGCGCGCTTGAAACAGAACAGCGTATCCGAAATCGGATAAAACGACAGGTTGGAAAATCCCAAAGAGAATATTTCTTAAATGAACAAATGAAAGCGATTCAAAAGGAATTGGGTGAAGAAGAGGGCGGAAAATCTGAATTTGATAAGTATGAAGAGCGTATTGAAAAAGCGAAATTGAGTAAAGAAGCACGTCTTAAGGCAAAGTCTGAACTTAAACGCTTAAGGACAATGAGTCCCATGTCAGCCGAAGCTGTTATTTTAAGAACATATTTAGATTGGATTTTGGATCTTCCCTGGAAGAAAAAGAGTAAAGAAGACATTGATATTAAAGTTGCGCAATCGATTCTTGATAAAGAACATTATGGTCTTGAAAAAGTTAAAGAACGGATTCTTGAATTTATGGCTGTTCAAAAACGCGTTGGGAAAGTTGGCGGACAAATCTTATGTCTTGTCGGTCCTCCCGGCGTTGGTAAAACATCTCTCGGAAAAGCTATTGCAGAAGCTTTAGGTCGTAAGTTTGTCAGAATGTCTTTAGGGGGCGTTCGGGATGAGGCTGAAATCAGAGGACATCGTCGGACATATATTGGTGCTCTTCCTGGCCGCATTATTCAAGGAATGAAAAAAGCCGGGACCTCTAATCCTTTATTCTTATTAGATGAGATCGATAAACTTGGTTCCGATTGGCGTGGAGATCCTACATCGGCTCTTCTTGAAGTTTTGGATCCTGAACAGAATGCAACCTTTAATGATCATTACCTTGAGGTTGATTATGATCTTTCGGATGTTATGTTTGTGACAACAGCAAATACTCTTAATATGACTCAACCTCTTTTGGATCGGATGGAGATTATTCGGTTGCATGGATACACGGAAGAAGAAAAGATTAAAATTGCTGAGACGCATTTAATTCCAAAACAACGTGGAAAACATGGCCTTCAAAAAGAAGAATTCGAAATTACACGCGAAGCGTTAAAGGACGTGATTGCTTTTTATACAAAAGAAGCTGGTGTTCGAAATCTTGAACGTGAAATTGCCTCTCTGGCGCGTAAAGCTGTTAAAGAAATTCTTACAGGATCAACCACACAAATTACCATCACCCCAGATGTTTTAGAGACATATTTAGGTGTTCAAAAATATCGTGTTGGAGAGGCTGAATTGAAGGATCTCGTGGGTGTAACAGCGGGTCTCGCTTGGACAGAAGTGGGAGGAGACACTTTAATCATAGAAGCTCTTCGAACGAGCGGCAAAGGAAAAGTTATTTCAACCGGAAAATTAGGAATTGTAATGCAAGAGTCTGTTCAAGCTGCTTTAAGCTATGTCCGGGGTCGGGCAGAACAATTTGGAATTGATTCAGATCTTTTTGAAAAGTCTGATATCCATGTGCATTTTCCGGAAGGCGCAATTCCAAAGGATGGACCTTCAGCAGGGGTGACGATTGTGACATCTCTTGTCTCTTTATTTACAGGAATTCCAGTTCGAAGAGACGTTGCAATGACAGGAGAAATTACATTGCGTGGAAGAATTCTTGCCATTGGAGGATTAAAAGAAAAACTTCTTGCAGCACAACGTGCTGGCATGAAGACCGTCTTTATTCCAAAAGATAATGAAAAAGATCTTAAAGAAATTCCTCAAGCCGTTAAAGAAACTTTATCGATACATCCGGTGGAATCAGTCGACGAAATTCTTCGTGGCGCTTTAACACAAAAGCTGAAGCCAAGAAAACTAAAGAAAATTCGTCATGAAGACACTGAGATGACAGAAATCTCTTTTTCAAATTCTACAGAATTTCCAAAAGAAAATCCCATGACCTATTAAGATTTTTTGAATAAGGCGTAAATACATGAACATCAAAAAAAGAGTGTATAATACTTATTTAGCTGTATTTTTAGGAACGATAGCACTTACATTTTTTGAAATTAAGGCAGAAGCTCCTAAGGAGATCAATCTAAAAGAGAAATCGAGTCATCATCATGGTCACGGGGCTCGACCACATTCAGTCCCTCCAGCTCCTTCTACTGGTAAGGCAACCAATCCTACTTCTAATCTTCCAGCAAATAATCCTCCCTTAAATGCTACTCTTCCAAATGATGCTCCGCACGTTGACTAAGATTTAAGATGATCAAATATGTCAGCGGTTTTCCATTAAAAAGTTTAAGGACATTTTTTTAATAGAGATTGATAGGATGTTAGTGTAGGGAATGGTTGTTGGATTATTTTTTGAAAAACCTTCCTTGTAAAATCTCTCTTCTTTCTAAAATGCTTTTTAAAAATGAATCTGAAAAGCGCTCTGGGTTAAAATCAATTAAAGGTTTATAAAGTGCTCTTAAAATAGCAAGATTTAAGGGTTCATAGGCTTCTTGCGTTTTTTGAGAAGGTTTTTTTGGTAATGGAAAAGCCTTTTCATTGTGGGCATGATATTGAATCCAGGGAAATCCATCTTTAAGCATATAAGAGAGAGGTCTGGATGAGTCTTGTTGTGTGTCACCTTCTCCAAAAAAAGATTGATGAATGTTCTTAAGACGGGCTTCAGGAACTTTGTCTCCTAAGATAGATCGGAGGGTTTTTAAAGAAATGGAACCACTTAAAAAAAGAGGACCAGAATCTTCTAAGGTTTCATCTTTTTCAAAGGCGACTCTTACATAGGATCTTCCATCTTTCATTAAGCGTTGTAAATTTATAATTCCTTCATTATCAATAATAGCAACAAGATCACCGAGTGAATGAGGAGAAGGAATCCCCATGTAATTTCCAGGATGTTGGTCCCATTGTCCAAAAATCACGAGAAAGTAACTTGCTAAATTTTGTAAATCAGGGGATAAGTTTTGGAAAAATCGCGTGCGATCTGCATCTTTCCAAAGATCATAAGGCGTTTCAATAAAAAATTGGAGAGATCCTGTAACGCCCCTAATTTCACGCGTGGTCGTTGGTGGAACCAGGCAATATCCTGTTGTTGTTGCAATAAATTCTGCGCACGCATAAGCAACTTGTTCTCCAAGTGCGCTATCCTGGTCTTCAGCATCTTTTGGGTTAAAGACAGCTTTAAGGCCACCATTAAAAAGGACCATCCAAACTTCGTTACGAAAGCAAGCTTCTTTTCCTGTTTTAATTAAAAAGGACCGCATAGGATAAAGACCTAGAATGTCAGAGGTATTGAGATTCGTCAGAATATCTTTTCGAAGAGATGGATCGTGTGCGACTTTTTCCCAAGCAACATTAGAATTTTTGGTAAGAGCTTCAAATACGGCAGGATCTTCTTCAATCTGAACAAGAGCCATCGCAGAAAGTGCTTGTAAACATCCCACAAAAAAAAGGAATACTTTAAAAATGCGTGTAAAAATTTTCATTGAGAGCTTTCTGTGTTTAAAGAATTAAGAAGTTGATTTTTGCGATCAAGTGTCAAACGAATAATTTCATCACGTTGACGCGGTGTCCATTCTTTTGGAGACATTTTCCATATGGCTTTAAGCGTTTTTTCATCTAACTTTTTAATTTTTGCAAGAAGAGAGGGTGATAAATTTTTTAAAAGAAACGGCGTTTCCGCATAAGGCTGAAACCAAAGACTATTCCGCCAAAAGATATAGATTAAAGGTTTTTTTGATCCTTTTAAAAAGGAGAACTTTTGCGATGTAAGCCCACAAGATTTAAAATCAGGATGATGATCAATATCATTTAAAGAGATTTTTTGAGCCTTTTCGAAAGGAAAACGATTATCCCAAGTATCGTGTCTATAATCACAGTAAGCTTTTCGAATAAAAGGGGATTTTCCAAGAATAACATGTTGTTGTTGAAGAAGTCCTGAGTTATCAATAAGAGCAGCGAGATAAGATGCTTTATAGGGAACAAAAAGAATATTAGAAGGACTTCGGTCCCATTGGCCAAAAAGAAAACAGAATACTTCGATTTCTTGACGTGAAAGATCATTAAGGGAATTTAACAGAATTGTTTGATCTTCGAGGGTGACGGTATCAAGGGGCGTCTCTACAAAAAATTGGAGACTGCCTTTTTGCTTTTTGAATTGTTTTATAACAGTTGGGGGCACCAAGCGGCTTTTCATCCATTGAGATGCTTTATAAGCTGCAACTTCCGCATACATATCATGCGCTTCTAAGTCTGGCTTAAAAACAGCTTTAAGGCCACTTTCAAGAACGGCGAGATACACTTTATTTTCAAAGTCCGCTTTTTTCCCGAGATATTCAAGATAGTCGCGCATGGGGATAAGGAGGACAATGTTTTCGTCATGCAGGCGCTTTTCAATGCTTTCAAAATTAAGAGAAGGTGTCCAGGCAGGCTGCGGGTTATGAAGGATGGGATTCCTTTTCCAATCTTCAGAAGCGAGAATCGAATAAGATTGAGTCCAAAAACTGTAACTCAAAATCATAAGAAAAAGTTTGATGGAATGGAAAATTTTTTAAATCCTTTCCTGAAGTTAATGGAGACAGCGATAGGAATAGATAATTTATAATTTTCTATAATTTTGAAACTATAAATGAAATTAAACATGAACTTAGAAAATTTTCAAGAAAATTTTGAAAATAGCAATCATATACGGTAAAAGTAATCTCGGTAGCTTTCTCTTTAGCTTGAAAGAATCTTATGCTTTCCTGTCTACCCGTTATCCCTTGCTCTGAGAGGCATTCAAAAATAAACTTTAAAGTGAAAAATGATGTTTGATCCAAAACAATTGGTTTCTTTTCTTCCGGGATTCTGGAAATTAAAAAGACATATTACCCATGAGTTTCCAACGATAGAATCTTATGATGCTTCTGGATATGCAAAGTTCTTTCTTTTAGAAGACAACGTTCTTCTTTATCGGGAAGAAATACAAATGCAGCATCTAAAAACAGGTGCGATTTTTGAAGGCAGTCAAGAATATTTATATAGTTATGACCCAAATTTAAAGGAGTTGTGTAAATATTTTAAGGATGGACGGTTGTTTTATAAATTAGGCTTCTGTGGAAAAGAAGCATCAGGAGTGCATAGATGTAAAGAGGATGTTTATGAGGCAAGATATATGTTTGACTCACATGAAAAATTCTTTCTTACGTATCGTGTTAAGGGGCCGAAAAAGGATTATAGGCATGAGACTTTTTATATAAAATAAAAACAATATCATATATTTCCATGAAAATTGCGCTTTTAGGGAGCAATTTTTGTAGAAGAAATTAAAAAAGAGCACGCAAACGCGTTTGCAAAAGATAAACAAATCTTATTTTTAGAAAATTAAGAGCGTTTTCGTTTCTTTTTTTTGTGTTTTAAAGAAGAGGCTCTTGGAGCTTTTGTCAGACAAAAAAGAAGAGAGTTGGTATGGGAATTGGCTTCTAAAAGGGTTACATCAAGAGGATCACCAATTTTAAAAGTTTGATTACGTCCTTGAAGCATAAAAAGTTTTTCATGATGAATGTACCGATCATGAGGCAAAAGATGATGGGGGATAAATCCATTCGCCCCTGTTTCTTTAAGCTCGATAAAAATACCCGAACGATGAATCCCTGAAATACAAGCCTCAAAAGAAGCATTGATATGGTTTTCCATATAGGACGTAATATAACGTTCTAAAGTTTCCCGTTCTGCTTTCATGGCTCTTCTTTCTGTTTCAGAGAGATGTTGGCCGATGTTTTCAAAAAGAGCACCTTTTTCGATTGAAAGGCCATCTTCTCCCAGTTTTAAGGCTGTAATGATGGCTCTGTGCACAAGAATATCAGCATACCTGCGAATGGGAGATGTAAAGTGGGCATAATGGCTTAAATGAAGACCGAAGTGTCCAAGGTTATGAGGGCTGTATTGAGCTTGGGCTTGGGATCTTAAGATAAGCTCGTGGATAAAGGTTTGTTGCGGAAGAGATTCTGATTTATGAAGAACTTTATCCAAATCTTGAGGTGTTATTTTTGTATGATGTGGAAGTGAAAATCCAAGAGGTTTCAGAACATTTTTGAGGGTATCAATTTTTTCTAAAGAAGGCTTATCGTGAATACGGAACATGCAGGGAAGTTTTTTTGAGGAAAGAAAAGTTGCTGCTGCAATGTTGGCAAGGATCATGAATTCTTCAATGAGACAATGGCTTTCAAGACGGGGTTTTGGAATAATTTTCTCAATGGTATGATTTTTATTAAAAATAACTTGTCGTTCCGGTAGGTCAAAATCCAGGGTTCCACGCTTGATTCGTGCTTTTAAAAGAGCCCGATAGGCTTGGTAAAGACAAGGGATAAGAATTTGAACCTTTTCAGGCAGAGAAGAAGAAAAAGGTACTTTTTTATCAATAAACGATTGAACTTCTTCATACGTCAATCGCGCAGAAGACTGAATGAGTGCTCTGATAAATTTATACCGAAGGAGCTTTCCAGAAGCATTAATCCACAAATGAACGGCCAGCGTATTACGTGGAACATTGGGCTTTAAAGAGCAGACATCATTTGAAAGGTCTTCTGGAAGCATGGGAACGACACGATCGGGAAAATAAACAGAGTTTCCTCTTTCAAAAGCCGTTTGATCAAGAATGCTTCCTTCTTTCACATAAAAAGAAACATCTGCGACAGCGACAATAAGATGAAATCCTCCTTCGTTCCCGGGAGTTTGGTCAACTTCTGCCCATACAGCATCATCAAAATCGCGCGCATCGCTTCCATCAATCGTTACAAAAGGATACTGCCGCAGATCTTCCCTCAAGGGTGAAGAGGCATCTTGTTTGCTGACTTTTTGAGCTTCCTTCAGGTCGTCTTGATGAAAACGATGGGGAATTCCAAATTGATGAAGAGCCATAAGACTAAAGAGTTTGGGATCAGATGCGTGCCCAATAATCTCTTGGATGCGGACTTCAGGAGGGCGGCCTTTATAAAGAGAGGCTCGGACAAAGTCGCCAGATTGAGCCTCTTTCGATGCATGAGAAGAGACGCGGTAACTTTCATTTAAGCGTCGATCAGTTGGAAAAATAAGAGCGGGATGTTTGCCGCGAGCTGCTTGAAAAAGGCCAAAAATTTCTTGAGAAGATTTTTCAAGAAGACGAATTACCTCGCCCGTGATGATTTTCTTTTTTTGTTCTAAACGGACAAGAAGTCGGTCTTGATGGGTGAGATCTTGTCCTTTAAAAGAGGTTGACGTTAACTGGATAAGCGGGTTTTTGAGAAGTCGGCCGTGTTGAACGAGGCGTGCGATAGGAAACCCTTCTTCATCAAAATCTACAATTTCAACCTGTGAATACGTAAAAGTATCATTTGAAAGAGAGCGACGTTGAGGGGGCTTGGAACGTTTCACTATTTTTTATCCTCACGTTGAGGTTGATTTTTTCTTTCGTATGGGGCGCTCTTTTTTGGGTTTTAAGGCCGCTTCTGCTAAAAGGGTTACAGCACGATTTAACCCAATGGTTAAGACATCATCTTCCTTTTTAAGCGATGTAAATGTTCCTTGATGTTTTAAAAAAGGCCCAAATCTTCCAACACCAGCAGAAATCATTTCTTTTGTTTCTGGGTGCTTTCCAATATCGCGCGGCAAACTGAGAAGAGATTTTGCACTTTCAAACGTAAAAGTTTCTGGAGACGCATTTTTAGGAAGCGCAACTCTCTTAGGCTTTTTGCCTTTTTCTTGGGCTGCCTCTGGCAGATCCAATTGAATATAAAAACCATATGGACCTTTTCGAAGTGAAATTTCTCCTTGAGTCAGGGGATCAATACCAAGTATTTTTGGATAATCAGTTCCTTCCTTTTCTCCGGCTTGGGATGCCTCTTCATTTTCGTCCATTGATCCTATGGGCCGCGTATAGCGACACGTTGGATATTCTGAGCATCCTATAAAAGCTCCAAATTTTCCAAGCTTTAGGGAAAGCTTCCCAGGAGCACAAAGAGGGCATTGCTGAGGTTCACCCTCATGATTTCCTGATGCCGGGAAAAGATGACTTTTAAGTTTCTCGTTCAGAAGTGTGAGAACATCCGCAACGCGAAGTTCTTTTGTTTCTTCCGTGGCTTCTTTCAAGGAAGTCCAAAACCCTTTGAGAAGATTTTTCCAGAAAAGGTGTCCTTCTGAAATTTTATCTAAATTATCTTCAAGATCCGCCGTAAAGGTATACTCAACATATTTTGAAAAATAGTTTTCAAGAAAAGCTGTTACGATTCGTCCGCGTTCTTCTGGGATAAATTGTTTTTTTTCAAGACGGACATAGTTTCTTTCTCGGATCACCTGAAGAATTGACGCATAGGTTGAGGGCCTTCCAATGCCAAGATCTTCTAATTTTTTGATAAGACTCGCTTCTGTATAACGGGGCGGCGGTTGCGTAAAATGCTGAGAAGGCGTTACGGTTTTAAGAGAAAGAGGATCTTTTTCTTGAAGAGATGGAAGAAGTCCTTCTGTTTTTTCCTCAGAAGAGGAAGCATCATCATTATCCGTGCTTTCTTCGTATACTTTTAAAAATCCATCAAAAACAAGAGTCGATCCTGTTGCGCGAAGAATGACTTCTTTTGAAGGAGGCGCTATATCGATGCTCATTTGATCATAGGAGGCGCTCACCATTTGAGAAGCAAGTGTTCGTTTCCATATTAATGTATAAAGGCCAAGCTCATCTTTATTGAGAAATGTTTTAAGAAGAAGTGGATCTTTTGAAAGATCCGTTGGACGAATCGCTTCGTGGGCTTCTTGCGCATTTCTGACTTTTGTTGTGTAAACACGTGAGTGTTCTGGAAGGTAAGATTTTCCAAAAGACCGATCAATATGTGCGCGGGCCTCAGCAATGGCATCTTTAGAAAGTTGAACACTATCTGTTCTCATGTAGGTGATGAGGCCCACAGTTTCACCCTTAAGATCAATCCCTTCATAAAGAGATTGGGCAATGCGCATGGTGTGAGATGCTGAAAAGCCAAGCTTGCGCGCTGCATCTTGTTGAAGTGTTGAGGTTGTAAAGGGAGGCGCTGGATGTTTGGATGTTTTTTTCTTTTCAATGGCAAGGACAGCATAAGACTCTGCTTTTTTAATAAGGTCGACAGCTTCTTGAGCTTCTGATTCTTTTGAAAGCGTTAACTTTTGAAGTTTTTTTCCCTTCAAGTGCGTTAAGCGGGCTTGAAAAGAGACATTTTTTACTGTTTGAAAAAGCGCTTCAATGGACCAATATTCTTGAGGGGTAAAAGCTTCGATTTCACTTTCACGTTCCGTGACAAGACGCAAAGCCACAGATTGTACCCGGCCCGCTGAACGGCTTCCAGGAAGTTTACGCCATAAGACGGGAGACAGGGTAAATCCCATTAAATAATCAAGAGCGCGCCGTGCAAGGTAGGAATCAATAAGGTTTTTGTCAAGATCACGGGGATGTTGAATGGCCTCAAGAATTGCTTTTTTCGTAATCTCATGAAAAACAATGCGTTTGGTTGTGGCGGGAAGCGCTTTTTTATGACGAAGAACTTCTTCTAAATGCCAAGATATGGCTTCTCCTTCACGATCTGGGTCTGTTGCAAGATAAAGGGTGTCTGCTTTTTTAAGGGCAGAGACAATTTCAGAAATTGTTTTATGGGATCTTGAAGATACATCCCATGTCATTTCAAAATCTTCATCTGGTTTTACAGATCCATCTTTTGAAGGAAGATCACGAATATGTCCAAAGCTTGCAAGAACTTTATAGTCCTTTCCAAGATAACTTTGAATGGACTTTGCTTTTGCGGGGGACTCTACAACAACAACTTTCATGGATAACTTTCAGGTCACAGCCTTTTATATGTTTTAATAAATAGAAACAGCTTTTCAATTTGGCATTGACGAAAGATTTCGTCAACAGGCCTTGGGTTTTAAAATGAAATTATTTAATTTGGAAAGAATTTTTGTGAATTTTATGTCTCTTTTTGACAATTTTCAAAAAATGATTGACTTATTAAAAAATTTTATTAGACTTTACTTTATCTGTAGGTATTTTTGAAGAAAAGTAGCGTCTATTTTAAGTTCTGAAACATTTTAGATTAGAACTTTTTTAAGATTTTTAAAAACAATCCTTTTACTTAAAAGGAGTGAATGTCCTTTTTTCTTCAAAATAAAGTTTTTTTAATTTGGAGAAGATATTATGCGAAAATATTTCTCAAGAATTATTCATTTTTTTGTTCTCATTTCTTATTGCCATCTAACTATGATGCCTGTCTGGGGCGCTTTAGAAGATGCTGATTTTACTGTCCATGTAACACGACATATCTCTGAGCAAAGAACAGCTTTAGCAGAAAACCTTCATATCGACATCCATTTTAAAGATAAAAAAAGGACCGCTTTTAAGGGAGAAACTTCTTTTAGGTTTGTAAGACCTCTTTTTCATATGGATCACAAAAGCGCTGATATCTCATCTTATTCTGAAACAACAAAACTTTTTGATGGAAAATGCTTAACAACCGCTGAAAAAACCTTTCTCTCCCATGTTCCGCAATTTAAGGCTCTTTCTTTTAGCGCCGCAGGAGCCCTTTTTATTGAAGGAATAAAGGACACAAACCATCGATATTCTTTTATATCCGAGGGAGAAATTTTCTTTAAAAACACGTTTTTAAAAGAGGTTTATATTCAAGCCTGCGGTATAAACATCTTAGAAAATGCTGTCTTAACGCATCTTTCTTCTTACCTTTACACTTCTCAAGGATGTTTTCAAATTTTTCCGCAAGGTTCTTTGAGTGTTACTTTGGGAGAATTTAAAGGAGGGACTTTTTTAAACCAAGGAAGACTTTCTTCTTCAGAGCATCAAAGGCTCGATTTTCAAGGAACATCTTTCTTTAATGAAGGAGAGTTAAGCTCAGAGTTTAATGTTGATCTTCAAAATATAAGCCGCTTTGAAAATCATGGCACGCTGGATGCTCCGAGCCTTAAAATACGTGGAAAAAGTCTTTTTAATCTCCATAAAATTTTAGGAACCTCCCAGAGCCTTTTGGCTTATGACTCCTTTAGCAATGAAGGAGAAATCACAGGAGATTCTCTAAAAGTTGTCTCTTTGGGTTCTTTTTATAATGCAGGAAAACTTAAAGGGGATCAATTTCAACAGGTTGTTTCTCAAAGAGATTTTTTGAATACGGTCACGGGCGTTTTTTCATCAGCTCAACTCCAAATGACCTCTTTTGGACATTTTATTAACTTAGGAGAGATAAAAGGAAATCAAGGGACGCTTGTTGCCCATCTTCATCTAAAAAATAGAGGGCGTCTCTTGGGAAATCTTAAAAGCACTTCCCTTCTTTCTTTTTCAAATGAGGGCGAGATAAGAGGAGAGAATCTTTCTCTTAAAGCGCCTCATACAGAATTTAAAGGATCTTCAAATGTGACGTCTGAAAATTTCCATTTAGAAGCAGAACAAACGGATCTTTCTGGAAGCTTTAAAGCGAAAGAATTTATAGGAGATATTGAGCAACGATTAAACGTTTTAGAAAATACGTTTTTTGACGTTGAAAACTGGACACTCAAAGGACAGGGAACATGCTCTTATCAAACCTCTCACACAACGCTTTCAACTTTAACATTTAAAACATTTGGAAACTTTATTAATGAAGGCCTGTTGGCTGCAGGGACTTCTATAGAAGGAGATTGTGCCCATATAACAAATCTAAGAACTTTGGAAACTTCTCGTTTTAAATTAATCCTTCAAACACTTAAAAATGGGGGCCATTTCAAAGGAGGAGGGACAATTGCACTTGAAGTTGGTGAAAACGCCACCGTTTTTGGATCTGAAACGCTCTTTTTAGAGGTTGAAAGAGAATTTCAAAATAGAGGAGACATTTTATTTCAAAGTCTTTCAGGAAGAGGACGGTTTCAAAATCTTGGAAATATTAAAGGAACTGGGACAAAAGAAAGTCCAGTCCTGCTTTCCATCCAAGCTTTTGAAAATGGCAAAGAGACTTCTGAGATAGAAGGCCGTATCTCGATACATGCCTTAAGGATTCTGGCTTCTTGTTTCTTAAAGTTTTCAGAGCTGTCGTTTCTTCACGTTCCTTTTCTTAAGGTAGAAACAGCTCTCCCTCTTTCCAATGAGGGGGAAATAGAATCTCACGATTTTTATGTTGAAGGAGATTTTCTCAATAAAGGTCAGATTGAAACGAAAGGCTTATCTGTCAGTCGTCTCTTTACAAACCAAGGAACGGTTGACTGCTTTGAGACTTCTGATTTGCAGTTTGAAGAGGTTAAAAATGAAGGATCCATTGAAGGCGACAGCTGGACACTTCAAGCTCAAAAATTCCATAATAATTCTCTCGTACGTGCGCATCAAAGGGGAAATCTGATCACAGATTTTTTTAGCGACACAACCCAAAGCGTGATCGAGTCAGAGGATGATTTGAGAATCTTTTGTAAATATGGATTTACGCAACACGGAATTTTCCAAAGCGATCAAAAACTGGAGATGGGTTCAGAGGAAGATGTTTTGAATGAAGGGATCATGGTCTCTTCAGATTTAAGTCTTAAAGTTCGAAAAGTTCAGAATAAAGGAACGATCAAAGGTCGACAAGTGAGCTCAATTGAAACGTCCCAAGGGCTCATAACGCTTGAAGGTGGAAGCTCGTTTTTGAATCATCTTCGGTATCGGACAACAGATCCCTCAATCTTTGAGAATCACGGCTCTTTAACCCTTTCAAATCTTGAGTCAATGGAAGGTATCATGGGCTTCTTCAATGGAAAGACTGGGAAACTTTGGATTGAGAATGCCGAACTTAAGCTTTTAGGAAACTTTGAAAATGAAGGATATGTATCGTTAGGACGGGGAACGTATGAGATTTTAGGGAAAATTATTCTTGGGAAAGAAGCCTGTCTTGTGGCACCCCACAAAGAAGAAGATCGAGAAGAAATCTTAGAAGCCGCCCAAACACTTCGAGAGCCTTTCCAAGAAGCTCGTTTTTCAAGTGGAGGCATGCGTTTATTTGCCAAGAGTTTTGAGAATGAAGGAAGAATAGAAACATCTGATTCTCTAAAACTTTTTACACAAAAAGCGCTGTGTGGTCTTTTTAAAGTGCAAAAGACCCTTTATGTGCATGCCCAGGAAGCTGTTGAATTTATTCTTAAAAATCATCCTCTCTTAAGAGCCCAAAGGATTGTTGTTGAGACAGAAAGATTTTTTCTGACCGCGCCTTTGACCTTAAAGAGTTTTTTAGAAGTCAGAGCCCGAGAATTTTTTAATGAAACGGAGATGACGATTCCAGACCTTGTGGTTCATGCCTTAACTTTTAGAAATGGAGAAAGTCCTCAAAAGCGAGGAGTTATTACCAGCGGCTCTGATGTTAAAGTCTATGCTGAAAACATTCAAAATGAATTTGGACATCTTTTTGGAAAAGGAGATGGTCTTTTTATGAGCTCTGAAAGCAAAGGGGACATGAAAGTTGGCCGCCAAGATCAGTTCAAAGGAAAGATGACCTTTGGCGGCGCACTCACGATCCGTTCAAAAGGCTTTGCAAACGGGTGGGGAGAGATTTTTAGCGGACATAAAATGTCCATCTTTTGCTCTGAGGATTTTGAAAATTCTCATACAGAGAGTTTTCTTGCAACAAATTCAGATTTTGAGATTTTAGTACGAAACATCACCAATCGATTTGGTCAATTTTGTGCGAATGGAGAAATACTTTTTAAAGCTGAGCAAACCTTTATGAATCATTCAGGTCTGATATTTGGTTCTCAAGATGCTTTGATTGAGGCCAATGACTTTTTAAATACACGAACAAAACAGACTGTCGATGTCTTTATTGCGAATCCTCAATCCAATTATCGAGATTCCCATTGGAAAACCTTAAAGTATGCGGCTGCAGCAATCCAAGTTCAAGGCGTTTTAAGAATTCATGCCCGAAACTCTGGCATAAACCTTGCAAGTCACCTCTTTGGAGGTCTTGGAATTCATGAAAGAGGTATAAAAGTTGAGGATACAAATGTAGAAGAGGAATTACATGCGAAAGTTGTCACCTATGAGAAAAAAAAGAGGTGGAGCCGAGCCAAGACACGTGAGAATGTCTCTAATCCTCGAAAAGTGGATAGCCGCGTCGTCCTTGCAACCCGCTCCTCAAGTCAAGAGATCCGGACAATTTCTGATTTTGCCGCTGTTACGGGTGTTGTGTCCGCCCCGCTTGTTGTGTATGAAGGGCAAGATCTTCAAGTTGGGTACATAAATCCAACTGTGAGGCTTCAAGGAACACTATCTCCACAACGTCGTCTTAATCTTTGGGAAATGTTGGATCCGAGTTTAACGCAAGGGTTTTTTACGCGTGGAGACAGAGAAAGAAGAAGTTTTATTGGAACGCGATTTTCCTTTGGAGAAGAGAGTGCTCTTCCTGCGATGACCTTTGTCACGTCTGATCTGAGGGTTCAAAGAGGTATTCAATCTTCTGAAATTGTTCCACTTTTTGATCAAACAACGTTTGGAATTGCAAGCGTTCAGGCGTTTACAAAAAGTTTTAACCGTGGATATATGACGCCTCGTCTTTCAACGCTGCATCAAATTAAACTTCTTATGGAAAATGCGCGCACCTGGGAAGAAGCAGAAAAAAGGAAAGAAGCCCAACGACACATTACAGAATTGGAAGAAGAAGAGCGATCAGAAGCCGAACGCATTGATGCCCTTAAAGAACCCATGATTGTCTTTGTGGAAGAGACTATTGAAAACCAAGCTGTTGCGGTTCCCCATATTCTTGTTCCTCAAAGGAACTTTCATCCTCTCTTGAGAGGACAAGAAGGGGTTGTCTTTGCGGATGAACGCCTTGACATTAAAGAATCTTCTTCTGTTACAATTACGGGAACAGCTGCTGCCCAAGAGCATGTCCGCATTAAGGCTCCGAAAACACTTCTTCTAAAAAACTTCATCTCAGAAACCCATCGAGAAGAAAGAGGAAAAGGAAAGAAAAAAACAACAACTATTACCACAACCCATCATGCCCAACCCGGCGGAAATCTTCTTTCAGGAGGACTTTTAGAAGTTGATTCTAAAACTGTTGTTCAAGGCGGAACAATTGCTGCCCAAACGGGTATTTTTGACGGACCTCTCCTTCAAATATCCTCTCTTGTTCTTAAAAACACCCAAACAACAAACGAAACAACTCGAAAAGGTTTAGGAGCCAAAGGGCATCAAACCACCCAAGTTGAAATGCCAGCTGTTGGACGTGCTTTTTTGGCTGTTTTAGATCTTCATATAAATACAGAGAAAGCTCTTATTGAAGGAACAGACGTTCATGCTGAGCAAATTCATAATCGAACAGAACAAGGTCTTTCCTTTGGTCCCACCGTGGATGAAATGAGACATTCCTCAACGCAAAGCCAAAGAAGTGTTATGGGACATGTTCGAACGGAAACACGCGGCGGGCAAGAAATTGAAATCCCAACAACATTAAATGTGGGGGTGATCTTTTCTCCGGAGTCATCCTTGAGTCTCACCAACGTCCAATGGGATAAAATGCGTACCGAGATTCAAGGAAATTATGAAGAAAATTTCCGTTATTTGAATTCTTGGACGCAAACCCATACCTCCGGCAAACTCATAAATCCAGGGATTGCAGCGATCGTTTCTTTAGCAGTCAGCTTTGTAACTGCAAATCCGGGAGCGTCTTTGGCAGCGAGCATGGGCTTTAAAGGAGCAACGCTCAGCGCTGTAGTGGGGTCTGCCATGGTGCAAGGGGCATTTACAGGTATTTGTTCCCAAGCGAGTCTTTCTCTTTTGGCCAATGGTGGAAATCCAAAAGAAACACTTCGAGACCTTACAAGTCGAAGTCAAATCTTAAACCTTGCAACAACGGTTATTGGAGCCGGCCTTACGGCAGGTGTTGCCCATGAAATGGGAATTAATACACTTCCTGGAGAAAAGAGTTTTGGGGAACATCTTCAAGCAAGTGCTCTGAGATCAACGGTAACAGGCGCTTTAAATGTTGTCGTCCAGAAAGAAGATTTTAAAGACGCGTTTATAACCGCGCTTAAATCCACAGCCGTCCATACGATTGGGGGGTATGGCGCTAATAAGATAAGCGCTTTTAAAGAAAATTTGGGGCCTGTATTTCATAAAATGGCCCATGGAATCTTAGGCGCTGTCACAGGACGTATGATTGATAAGGATGGTGCCCTTGGTGGCGCTTTGGGAGCAGCCATTGCTGAAATCATTGCGTGTAACTTGGCGCCCAGTACAGAAGACTTAACAGAAGACATCCGAAATGAAACCAAAAGAGATGGAAAAAGCCTCACAGATCATGAAATCCAAGAAAAAATAAATGACCATTATCGATCACTTTCATTTGCATCCCGTCTTGGAGCAAGTCTTGTGACGCTTCTTGCCGGAGAAAACGTCCCTGTCGCACTTGAAACAGCTACAACCGCTGTTGAAAACAATTTTCTGACAAACTTGCCTCAGGTCCAAGAACAGAGCAAAGAGCTTTGGACGGCTTATGATCTTGAAGAAGCGTATGCAGAAGGAGGCCTCGACAAAGCGCTTCAAATTTTAATGCAAAAAGGCCTTCTCGTTCGAGATTCAAAAACCCAAGGCTATAAAGTTCTTCAAAAAACAAAAAATGGTAAACTCCGTGAGATTCAGTGCAAATCTAAAACAGAAGCTTGGAAAGCTGCTTTAGAAACACACAACATTCTAAATGAAGTTATGGAGCGGCATGAAACAAAGATTAAACAAGAAAGATATCTCCAGGATAAGGAAGAGAGAGAGAAAAGAGCCCAAACGGTAGATTTAACGCCGAAAAAAACAATTGTCATAAGACCCCTTCCTTTAAAAAAAGGAGGCGGTATTTCCACGCCTCAAAAGAAATACGCCGAAAAAGAAATTGAGAAGTCTCTTTCAAAACAAGGAACTCAACGTGCGCCTCAGAAAAAAGCATTGGCCGTGCCTGAAGGGCTTCACCAGCGTGTAGCAGCAGCCCTTGATCCAAGAGGTGCTATTGCCCAAAGTTTAGGAACGTCCGTTGAAAGAGCTTCCCATTCGCTTCAAAGCGTCTCGGAGATTTTTACAGAATCTTTGCAAGTTGATTTAAGAGATTCTACACAAAGATTTGAGAACTTTAAGGCGGAAACAGAAAGGATGAGAAGAGGCGTCCTTTTTCAAGAATTACAAGATTTTGGGCTTCAAAATGAAGCTGCTTTGCATAGAGAAGTTTCTCAATTTTTTGGGCACTTTCATGAGAATGCAAATGGCAGAGATTCACATTTAACGTTTGTTGAAGATGTTCTTGAAGGGTTTCTGCGTCCTCCAACACCGCCTTCACAAGACACCTTCTTAGAAAGAAACCTCCATCACCTTCAACAAACGATTGAATCTACAAAAACAGGAGCGCATGTCTTTCATACAGGGCGCCAAGGGCTCACCTGGATGGGTGATAAGGCTTTAAAAGCAAACACGTGGGCTCAAGAGTTTCATGAGAGTGGATATGAATGGGAAAAGTTCTCAACGAAGAATTTCCTCAGATATACTTTTTTTAGTTCTCTTGAGACAATTGGAACAGCTTTAAATTATGGTACAGCCTATGCAAGGCGAGAATTAAGAGCTTTGGGTGTTCCTGCTCCAATTGCCCAAGATATGGTGAGCGCTATTGAAATATCAGCAGGTATCTTTGGTGCTTTCGGAGTTGTGAAAGGAATTGGAACAACAGGAGCCCGTGTTGTTTCGAGCGTTTCAAAAGTGGCCGCCACTAAAACACGTTCGCTTACAAAAGTTCCTCTTTGGGATCTTCAGAAAAGCAAGTATATTGAGCAAGTTTCAGCAGAAGCTCTGGGAGTTGAATTAGAAAGCAATTCTATTCCTTCTCTCAAAAGCATTGAAACCTCTTTCGTGCCACCTCTTTCAAAAGGAGAATCTTTAGCGCCTCTTGCGGATGCTGAAAGTGTTCTTGCTTTTGCAGAAAGGATGGGAGAATCTTCAATTCTTGAAGGAGGCTTTCCTATTCTAGGAAAAGAGGATGTTGTTATTCCTTTTGGAAAAGGGATTAAAAGACAAGGAATGGCTTGGGAAGATCATTTAGAACACTGTCTTCCACAAGGGTCTCGCTTGACACCTAATTTTAGAACGTTTGATTTTGATCCAAGTTTGGAGGGAAAAATCGGCATAAGTGGAAAAACATTAGATACCATGACACCTTCAAGACGGGCTAACCCTAATAAAATATATTATACGCTCAAAAGAGCAATTGATGCCGCAGCTGATTTTACAGAATATGCTCTTGGAGAATCAGAACTAACATCAACAGAGCTCATTATAAGGCAACTGGAAGTAGGAATTCCCTCCAATACGATCTCTGCTCAATTTGAACCTATCAAAAGAGCTCTTCAATATGCTAAGGAAAGAGGAATCGTCCTCAACGTAACAAAGGGAAGACCAAAATGAATAACTCAGATTGGAAACCTAAAGCATCTGTTAAAAATAACGGAGATTTTATCAGTATTAAATCTTATTGTGGGTATACGAATCCAACAACGGCGGATCCAGCTGCTCCCGAATTTTTATTAAACATAGATAGTTCTGATGAAGAAGTTGGAAAAGCTATTGTTGCAGCTTTAAAAAATAGCAAGCCTGTTACTTATGAAGAAATGCAGAAACTAAGAATAAATGTTGCAGAAAACTACAAAGCATGGATTCAGAGAATGATGGAAAAATATGGTTATAAAACAAAGCGTGCTTTGTTTAAGAATATGAAAAGCTGTAGTATTTTATGTCAAGATAATTTAATTATCATAAAGCCATCCTATCATGAAAAGCTTGAAGGGTGGAGTGGAGACGGCATTAAGGAAGAGGACTACGTTAAGCTTCCAGTAGACAGTTCGTTTTCTGAAATAGGAGCAGGATTGAGGCTCGCTTTTGAACGCTGTATTTAACTTTTTAAAAAAGTTACTCGTTTTAAGAACTTTTCCTTTCTATCCATCTAATGACAGTTGATGGAACAGCTTTTATTTAGAAGGCTGTTTCGGCATTTCAAAATGAAGCTGCTTTGCAAAGAGAAGTTTCTCAATTTTTTGCAATTTCTCATGAAGGTGCAAGCGAGAGACGCTCTCCTCTTATGTTTATTGAAAGCATTGCTGAAGAGTTTCTGCGTCCTCCAACACCCCCTTCACAAGATACGTTTTTACAAAGAAACCTAAATCACCTTCAACAAACGATTGAATCTACAAAAACAGGAGCCTCTGTGTTTAATACCGCACGACAAGGGCTCACTTGGATGGGTGATAAGGCTTTAAAGGCAAATACATGGGCTCAGGAGTTTTATGAAAGTGGATATGAATGGGAGAAATTCTCAACGAAAAATTTCCTCAGATATAGTTTTTTTAGTTCTCTTGAGACAATTGGAACAGCTTTAAATTATGGAGCAGCTTATGCAAGACGAGAACTAAGAGCTTTGGGCGTTCCTGCTCCAATTGCTCAAGACATCGTGAGCTCTATCGAAATTTCCTTTCAAAGGATTTTTTTCTTTATCAATTTCTTCTTTACGAAAAAATATTTTCAATTTTACAGAAAGACCGTTGCTTTATCGTTTTTTCTTCTTCTTTGATGAGAATTTCAATTTTCTCTCGTGTCAGTTCTCTAAATTCAATAATTGACTCAATATCCATCTTTTTCTGAATCATTTTTCGAGCAATCCCTTCTTTTTCTTTTTCGATTCCAATAGCTTCCCCTTTTTTTACACCATCAGAAAAAGACTCTTCGAGCGCATCTCTGACAGCTGCGATTTTCATATCGACGGTCTCATATTCCATTAAGTCTTTCTTGCTCCACCCAAAGCGATCAAGCTCCTTATAGGCTCTTTCGATAATAAGATCCGATCCTACAATCTCAGCAAGATCTTCTTCTTTCGTGTCAACAGCGTGCTTAAAAAAATAAGCCCATTTTTGAGTCAGGGTCTTTAAATTTCCTTTTTTATTTTTAAACTTAGAAAGCTCTAAAAAGATAAACTTGAACCCATCAAGATCATTCTCTTGCGTTTTTATATCTCGCATCTCATGATGGGAAATAAAATCCATTTTTTTAGGAAAGAGATTTTCTTCATAGATTGCTAAAAATCTGACGTTTTTAAGATCCTTATAGTCGACATGTGTATCGCGCTGATCAATATAGGTTTTGGAAGCATAATATTGGGCTCGTTTTACAAATCCAGGATCCCTGGCAACTTGCATTTCAATGATAAATTTATTGTGTTTTTCATCTTCACACAGCACATCAACAATGCTTTGACGTTCTGCAGCAACAACAGGATCTTGATTTGGTTTTAGAAAAGTAACTTTCTCAATAGGATCTTCTTTAAGATCGAGAATATCATTTAAAAAATGAATCAGAGTATCAGAATTCCATGGCGTTCCAAAAATTCGTTTGAAGGCCAGGTCATTTCTCGGATCTAAAAATCTCGTTATCATATTCATTCACCTTGAATTATCTGACTTTATAGATAAAGTAAAATCATAGAGTTTTCAAGGAAAAAGTGATGAAAAGCCCAAGAGTTATGTGCAAGAAACCCATGAAGAGAGAAGCCTCGTTTAAAAAATCCAGTTCTAAAAGCATCTTGGGGCTGGAAAAGAAAAACTTGCCCAAAAAATAGCTACCGAATTAATATAATCTTTGCGCCTTCAAGATTTAAGTCAGCCCAAATCTTATCTGCGGTATAAATAGGAAGCCCCATTTTGATTCCTAATGCAATGCAAGCTCTATCATAAATAGACAGCCCTTTATGTTTTGGATGCTTTTTTAAAACGCAATACCAAAAGATTGCTGAATATCGAGGGATATAATAACATCGATGTAAGGTTCTATGTTGTTTTTACATTCCTCAGGGGACAAACCTAAATCTATTAAAATTCCTGCGACCTCTGCTATGTTTAAATTTGACATGACTATTCTGCCTAAGAGAGATTCAACAATGTCAGCGCCATTTTCATTTTTTAATAAGAGCTATTAAAGCAGAAGAATCTAAGGCAACTTTACCCATTTTGGGCCTCTTGTCTACGTTCTGCAATGAGTCTGTCTACTAAACTCTCATTTTTATCATGATATTTATTTATAAGTTTACGGATATTTTCAAGAGTAGCGCTTAGAGGCGAAATAATTACTTGATTATTTTTAATGCTAAAAATGACTTCTGAACCATCTTTAAAATTGAAATATTTACGGTAAACAGCGGGTATAGAAATTTTTCCACCTTTCGTAATCTTGGCTTTAGCGAACATTCATATTTCAATATGAAATTTTTTATATAAAAGAGCAATATTGCTTCAGTGGTTATTATAAAATAATGAGACACTTAACTAAATAATGTTTATGTGATAAGGTTCATTATAGGAGGTACCC